>DATNRC010000640.1:0-6293 GCA_036703705.1 Candidatus Obscuribacterales bacterium | reverse complement strand
GGCCTGACGGCCTCACAGCTCCGCGACGAGCTGAGCGTCTACACCAAAGCCGAGGTGGACAGCCTGCTGTCCGGCAAAGCCAACGCCGGCCACATCCACGCCTTCAGCGTCTACTCCGGCACCGCTGGCGAACCGCCCCACGAACACCTCGTCCAAGGCACGACTGGGATCGATCAGTAGCATTGCCTTGGTGCCGAGCATTGTGCCAATTTCATCAATTCGAACCTTGCAGAACCCGGCATAGACGCGAGCGGATGCGACGGATCCAACCGAAGATTCCTCGGTTTCGTCGTTCGATACGTTCCCAGATATAAAAGTCGTCGAGCGTTGTTACCATTAATGCTACTTCGCCCAGATTTACATCCAGACCACACCTTTGCGCCAGACGAGTGAGCACCACGGCGCGTAGCACTTGAATCTCACTCTCAAGTTGGTTGTGCAAATTCAAGGTGTGAACGGCCGATTGAACTCTTCAAAATAGTAGAAATGCTCGCCCACAGTTCGAAGATCACGCTTATATCGATCCTTCTCGTGCGTTTGTGTTACATCGAATACCTTCACGAAAAACCGGCAGCCTTCCTTTTCGCTCCAAAGATATATGGGGCGGGTCATTCGCCTGAACTCCTGCAGCGTCACGTCCTGCTCGAACTTGATGCCCTGGACGGGGAGCTTCGCCTGTTCCTCCTGACGATGCCGGAGCGCATTGTCGCGCACGAGCAGGCTGTTGCTCTTTAAAGCTACATCAAAGATGTATTCGGGTTTGCCAGTCTGGGGATTTGCCCAACATGCTGGTTTTTCAGTGCCACGGCCCGCGGCCTGCAACTGATTTTCTGCGTACTTAAGCCTTCCCTCAAGCTCTCTCACACGAAGACCCTTCTCGTGCAACTGATTCTGCATCTGTTCAATGGCCACTGCGGTTTGGCCCACGTCTAAGCCAGCGCGTTCCAGTTGTTCCTTGAGCTGCTTTAGACCGCTAAAAATGTTCAGTTGCTCTTCGATGTGTTGAGCAACCCGCTCGGGCGATGCGTCTGTTAAGTCCATAGCACTACCCAATCTTCTGAGCAGTTGATGAGACCGTGCCATTTGCGCAGCATCTTCCGGTGTAATATCCTCCTTGGCAAGAATTTTCTGCACTTGAATAAGGGAAGCCAACGTCTCGCTGATTCCGGTATTTGTTTCAGCGGCGTCCGCAATCGGCGAGCGTTTCGCAGTTTCGATAACTCTATTGGCGATCTGCAATCGTTCCGCGATCTGCTCCGCCATGCGTGGTACCGATACAGCTGACGCACCTGCCTGTTCTCCCAGTTTGCGCAGAAGTCTGGCAGCCTGTTCCAATACGGCCGCCTGCTTGGGCTCCAGACCCGTTGCATAAAGACTTTTCTGAACATCAACCAAGACTTGGGGGTCGGATGATTTGTCGCTAGTTTCGCTACCTGAGGCGGCCTTAGCTGGTTCTCCACTGTCAACCGACACCCCAGAAGCCTTTGGCGCATCTACGAAGCTTTTGGAGGCTAGCAATCGCTTTCTAATTTGCTCAGCAATTTTTTCGGGCGTTTCCCCTGGCAAGCCGAACTCCTTTCCCAGCTCCTTGATTAGCGAATCAGATGGTCTTAGTATCGCCGCCTCTACTTGCGCTAGCCTCAGTTCACGGAAGAGATCATCAAATAAATTTGGACCGGCACGCCCGGTGAGCAGCGCAACCTTAGACCGTGCTTCCTCGAGGGAATCCTGGCGCTCGGCCAGATCACGTTTTAACGCCGATATCTGATCACGCAGTTTCGTATTGTCTTCAACCCCCGCCCTCCAAATTAAGAGCAGGGCAAACAGAAGTAGCATGACGACTTCTGCCATCGTGAGTCCCAGCAATAACCCCCGCCGGTAGGGCCGCTCATCACTTTCCATCGAGTTTCTCCACGATTGTCCTTGTCAGTCCGACCAATGATCCGTGTAACTGGGAAAGCAAGTCACTTGAGGTTTGCACGTCGGCTGCAATGCGCTGCCGGTGCTGTTTCACGGTGTCAAGTGTGCTCGCCACATCTTTTTCGATTGTCTGCAACAGAACCCTCTGTTCATTCAGAGAACGGTTAAAAATGGATACAGCGGTTGATACGCCTTCTTTGCCAGCCTGCACAGCCTCCGTCAGTATCTGCATCGCCGCGCGAATTGTCTCCCGCTGCACCTCCGATTCCTTCCTGAGTAGGCCAATGTCGTTCGCCAATTCATCAGTCAGGCCGCAGGTCCGCTCGATCAACCGCTCCAAGAGGCCGACCCGCTCCTGCTCTAATTGCATCTTTTGAAACGTGGTCTTGATCGCAGTGTCAAATTCGACCAGAATTGCTTCAATCTTCTCGCTGACTAGGTCGGGAGGTACGCTGATCTCATCAATCCGTGAGGTAAGTCGCTCAAATGCATTACAGAATTTATCGAGTTGTTGCCCCATCGCTTCTAATTTGCCTTTGAGAATGTCCTGCGGCACTTGTATCGCATCAATTCTTTCGACGAGTCGCACGTAAGCCCTAAGGATCTGTTCACACCTGCCTTCAATCTCCCGACCATGCTCAGTCAGGATTGTGGCGGTTCCGGCCAGCGCCTTCGCCATAGCGTTGACTTCTCGAACATAATGGTCTTTCTGCTGATCTAGACTAGCCAAGACTGTGTCCGTATGCTTCCGGATCTCCGTTGCGATTTCGATCACGACGCGTGCAAACTCGGCAGAACTGGTTGTGTACGCGGTCCTCAAATGCTGATTCACCTCTTCGACCGCTACCTTTGTTCCTGCAGTAGCCTCATTGAGTGATTGCACAGTTGCGATGCGCAGATTACCGAAGACGGTTAGAGCTTCTAGGATCTCACCGCGAAGTCTTTCAGCGGCCTCACTGAGGTCAAGATGGACTTCGCGCTCGATGTCAAACGGGTGTTGCCGCATCTGATGATAGAGAACGCGGCCAGCCAAACCAACGATAGTGGTAGCCAATGCGATGCCAAAGTTGGTCACAATTGACCGGGTTCCGCCCTCCACAGAGGAAAATTCGTAAAGGGAGTAGGCAAGGCTCACCATCGTAAAAAGGAAGCCCAAGTAATAGAGACTGTCACCTGCCCGATCATCTCTCAGACGATACCGGGGTGTGTACATGACGTAGCCAGCGTATACGACCATTATGAAAAACGGGGCGGCTGTCACTACGAATTGACTGAAACCTGATCTTTTAAGTATGATTATGGCGGCCGTTCCGACCGCAAACAGTACCAGGAACAAATATTTGTCTCCCACGTCCGCCAAGCGGTTGCGGTAAACGACTGTTTTGGAATCGTCCGTGGTCTGTAGCATCGTTTAACCCTGCAACGCCGTTACATGAATGACGCTCGCGCCGGAATCTCTGAAGTAGTCCTGCCAAAATTCAATATGTGATCTGCCTTGCTCTGTCCCTTCGCGGCGTAGGTAGATGATCTCCACTTGGACGCCCCGTAGGTCCGGACGAACCCGGCGGTAGTAGTCAGTTCGCCGAAAGTCATCAAAACTCCCTGGCCCGCCATATTGAGAAAACTGCGGTGTGTTGTGTAGGAGATCGGAAATTATAATCAATCTTCGGTATTCGGCTGCGGGCCGGAGGGGACCGAAAGCGCCCACTGCAACTGACTGAATGCTCTCGAAAATGGGAGAAACGGGAGCAGTGCCAAAACTGAGCATTTGATCAAACAAGTGTTCGAGCGGCCGGCTATACCGCTCATCCCATAGCTTGTTTACCAGCCGTGGATTGCCGGTCCACGCGCTAACCGCAGCGCCAGTTCCGGGGTTGCACACCATGGGTGCTTCCGGGGTTAGCAAGTGCGTCTGAACGGGAGCAACTGAGTACACTTCGATTCCCGTGTGGATTGGAATATCCTCTTTAATCTTTCTCAATTCCTGGCGCAGAGCCTCTCGCTGAATGGTGGTAAGCGGATCTGTCTTGTCGACTAGGAGCACCGTCAATCCTTCAGGTCCACTGACAGGGCATAGAGTCGCTCTGTCTAATCTGACTAGCTGACTACTCCTCCAAAGAAAGGCAGCCACAGCAGCGACGACCAGACAAAGAACTAGAACAATCACTAGGTAGGCGGGCGCATCCTTGGCGCGCCTACGGGCGTCCCTGATGGAATGGATCCCCACCAACTGCCTCCAATTCCGAGAGTTCTTCCAAGCTTTCATATACTGACACTGCCGAAGCGAAATCTTCCTCAACCTGCCGTCTGCCAGCTGGCAGATTTTTTAGCGCATCGTCGAGTCGTTGCTGGAAAGTCAATCCAGAGAAACTGTCAACTGCCAACTCTGGTACCTGCTGGATTCGCCAGTCTTCCCTGAAATGCTCCGGCGGGGCAGTCTTGCGTGCAGACCTGTTTGCATGGCGATAGGCTGATAGGAGAGCGTTTCCGGACTGCTCAAGGTGCTCCACATACTTCTGAAATTTAGCAACCAGCTGTAGTCTGCTTTGTTGAATGTTCTTGAATTGATCAGCTAGAACCTCCACCTCTCCAGCGAGCGCGTTCATCCGTTTTGTGGCATCGTCCCGTATTTGTTGCAGTTCGGCTAACAGCAATCCCTTCCGGTCCGTATAGTCTTGATTGATTTCATTAAGCTTGCGGGTAAGGTGACCATAACCTGGATAGGGATCGTCCATTTTCCAGCCGTCGACCGCCGCCAAAACGGAGAACGAGATGCCGAGAAATAAGAGCAGCCAACCGCTAACCTCTGGCAGGTAAAGCGGACGGTCAGCAAGTTGCGAAATTGCCGTTTTCTCGGCCTGTTCTGGGTTGTCGCCTCCTAGTGCAGCACGATAATGTGCCACGCCAAGATTGAAGAGAAGCGCCACGCAAATCCACACTGAGAGTCCCACAAAAGCTGCAACCCGCCGCGCCGATCGTCGGTGAACAACGTTAGTAAATGCAAACCGTCCGGCGACTAAGCCGAATGCAACGTTGAAAGAGGCGATTATGAAGGCATACACGACTCCTCCCAGTAGGCCGAACTCTAGTCCTCTCGCGAGCAGGAAACCATTCAAAATAGCCTCTATGAGAACAAGGAAGCAGATGATCGCCACGTGCCATTTGAGGGAGGTTGGAAAATGCGCCATCCTTGAAAGTCCGTGATCTTTCCGGAATTGTTCGTATTCTGCTTTGATGGCTTTTACGTCCTGGCGCAACTGAAACAATAGATCACGGCCTCCTTCTGTGGCTATCCAAAAATTCGTGCGTGCCTCACCCGGAAGTGCGGAGAGTTGACTTACATGAGTTTCGATCTTTAAGCTTGCTAGCCGTTCGCTGTATGCACGAAGGTGGCTAGCGGCCTTTTCGTAGGATCTTCGAAGCTCACTTTGGATTTCATTAATGATTCGGTTCTCAATCTCGTCGAATGAGTCGTGGTCGGTCGGAGGCTCGTCGCGAGAGCCACGATCTTGGCCCTCCTCAGCAAGTCGCATCCGCTTCCGCATCCGCTCGACGTCGAGTTCGGGGAAAAGAAGCGCAGAATCGACATAATCGTGCGGAGGCAGGTCCACCGATCCCAAAATGCTCTTTAACCATTTCAGGAGTCCCATGGACCTCCTTGAGCTGGCCATCACACGCCGGAATCCACGCAGCAAATACAGCTTCGGCTGACGACGATACTGTCCGATATTTTACCACTGATCGGGCTGCGTAGGTCATGTATTGATCACACTCCGGAGAACGAGGAAACGCCGGGCAACCACACTTAACAGCCGAGTTGTCTCGCCCATTCCTGCCGACCGAACTCGCTCACGCTATAGAAGCGCTGATACAGTTTTGCATTTCCGGATCGAATTATCTCTTCGTTGACACGTACACCGCCGCACCACACGATAGCAACCATCACCCGGTATCTGTCCTCGAGCTCGAGATCATCTGAGCTTAGCGGGAGATGAGCGGACACTTTGGGTGGTCCGAGGCTGACGGCTGGGACGGCGCAGGGAGGGCGGAGCCCGACCGGAGCCGTGCCAGCCGAGCGGTGCCCGATGGGGTGCTTCCGGTGGTAGATTTTGGGTTTACCCAGACTCAAATTCGACCACGAAAGGACACCCCATGGACACCCGAGAGAAGCTTATCAAGGCGCGGCTGGGGCTGCTAGCTCTGGCCGAGCAGTTGCAGAACGTGCGGCGGGCTTGCCAGACAGCGGGCATCAGCCGCAGCCACTACTACGAGATCAAGCAGTTTAATGCGGGTCTCGACGCTATGCAGCGCCAGGCGGTGGACTCCACGCGCAAGGCCGCGACCGGCTTCGAAGGGATGATCGGGCAACTGAA
>DATNRC010000639.1:0-2236 GCA_036703705.1 Candidatus Obscuribacterales bacterium | reverse complement strand
CTTTCATATTCAAGCATGGTGTCATATGTTCTGGCGCGCCGCACATAAAGCGTTGCGTCACCGGGATATTCCTTTATTGCTCTGTTGAGCGAGTCGAGAGCAATTTCACTTTCTCGAAGCTTTCGTGGCTTTTCGCTTGCATCGAGATCAGTCCGCCACTTCCGGCTGCTATTCAGCTCTCTGCGCATCGCCTGCACTTCCTGGCTGTTGGGCGCAATCTTCGCGGCAGCCGCAATATCTTCGGCAGCACGGGTGTAATCCCTGAGCTTTATAAAGTTGGATGCTCTTGCCAGGTAAAGACCGTATTTCCGGGGCTCGAGCTTAATGGCGCTCGCAAAATCACTGATTGCATTTCGCTCGTCATGCCTTTCGGATCGTATGACACCGCGAAGATAATACTCATCCACCGTGGGACCAAATTTGAACGCGGCCTCCAGATCCCTCAACGCCCGGTCGTTCTGTCCAATCATGTGATAGAGGCTGGCGCGCGTGCGATAGTTCATCTGTGACGGCGCCAGCTCGATCGCTTTACTGCAATCAGCGATGGCGTTTGTGTACTGGCGTCTCTCCTTTTGTATCAAAGCGCGTAATCTATAAACGATTTCTGTCGGGAATAGCGCGATCGACTCATTGACTGTCCTCAGAGCATCATCTAAGCGCCCCAATTGCAGCTGACACTCGGCCTGAAGATACAGCGCACTCGCACGATCCTTGGCAAGCCTGGCTGCTGCCTTGAAGTCGGCAAGAGCTCTTTCGAGCTGCTTCAAGTTCTGACAATACAACGATCCGCGTTCAATAAGAAGATCACCACTTTGAGGATCGTTCTTAATCGCGGTGTTCAACAGGGAAAGCGCGTTTGCAAATTGACCCTGCTGCCGCAGTATCTGCGCTCGCCGAAGCAAGACGGCAGACTTCAGGTCCGCCGACAGTTTGAGTGCCTGATCTAAGTCGGCCAGCGCATTTGCCAGTTGTCCGCAGGCTCTGTATGCGTCACTGCGCGAAAGATAATTGAGAGGTTGTGTGGGGGCGAGGCTGATCATCTTCGTGTAACATTCGATCGCCCTTTTGAAGTCCCCCCGGCACTCATAGACGTGCCCACGCAAGCTGTACGCCTCACTTGACTGAGCATTCAGTGCGATGGCAGCGTCAGCTTCCCTCAAAGCATCGGCATGTCTTTTTTGATACATGTACACTAGGCCCCGGTAAGCCCGCATTTGAGCTTGCACGTCCCTGGAAGGACACGGTTTGACATCGAGTGCCCTGTTCATGTCGAGCACAGCAAGATCGAACTTGCCCTGCGCGGTATGCGTCTTTGCCCGGCACCAGTAGTGCCAAGGATCATGCGGTTGCAGGCGAATTGCCTTATCGAATTGCTCGATGGACTTGGCATATTCTCCCAGCGCGCAATATACTTCGCCGGCTGTGGTGAAGCTCATCGCATCCGCCGGGTCCAGTTTTTGTCCTCTGGCAATGTCAGCCAGTGCCTTCTCAAATTGGCCGAGGTTTTTATAGGAATCAGCGCGCAAAAGGTACGAAGCTGGATTTTTGCCATCCAGCTGGATCGAACGCGTCAGATCATCCAGCGACCGGCTCCACAACGAGAGCGCGCGGTAGGTTTCGCCGCGTGCCCTGTATGCCCTGGCATCCTGGGGGTCGGACGCGATTGCTCGATTAAATTCTTCTAGCGCCGCTGCATACTGGCGCTTATTGTGCAATGCCAGTCCTCGCTCGACGGCAGACGAATCATTAGCTTCTCCACCCGGCGAAAAGGAAACCGACAACAAAACAGCGGTAAAGGCCGATGCTACGTGTTTTGCTGAGACTTTCAATCCATTGACCTTTGCTTCGGCCGCTTCTTTGATCATACCCAAGAGCATTCCCGTTGCCAGCCGCCTCCGCTAAAATCTGTGTTGCCTGTTCCGGCTTTTCGATTCCACTTCCAAATTCGTCGCTCCGGCACGCAGCCCACAAATAACCGAATGCATCAAAACTTGAACATTCTCTATCGCGACGATCTGTTGATCGCCGTCGCAAAACCATCAGGCATGGTCGTTCACAGAGGATGGGCGAACGACTCAACAACAGTCGCCGACATTTTGCGAGACGGCATCGTCGGGCATGCCGTTCATGCTGTGCACAGACTCGATCGCGGCACCAGCGGCGTTTTGTTGTTTGCCCTTAATCCTGACGCTGCCAGATTCGTCAACGACGAATTTGAGAGCGGCCGTGCAGAGAA
>DATNRC010000638.1:0-6126 GCA_036703705.1 Candidatus Obscuribacterales bacterium | reverse complement strand
GGCTCGGCCGTGGCGACCTTCGTCTTCAGCATGTTCGACTCGTTCGGCATGGGCTTCACGACGGTCTTTTCGCCGAGCAATTACAAGACGAAGGGCGACGTCCTCGTCGGCCTTTGCGCCGCTGCCTTTGCCACCTTCGCGGCGCTCCTCATCGGCACCGTGCTGGCGGCGATCAAGCTGAGCGGCTTCCCGCTCATCTACGTCGGTGTCGTCGTGTGGGGCTTCGCTTTCTTCGTGGCCTCCTTCGTCTTCGGCACCTTCAAGCAGGTGTTCGGGCGCTAGACGCGGCTGGCGGCGCGATTGGAGTGCAGTCAAGGACAAATAAGTCGTTGACTGCACTTCCCGCGGCGAAGGGCACGCAGCATGCAGAACGCGCATGCTCTCTTGCTTTTCGTTTTTTTCGGGTGGATACTATACAACATAGCAAAGTTGGCGAAATGAGAAGAGCATGGAATCGATCGGGTCAATCCATGCCCTTCTCGGTGGTCAGCTCGTAATACCCATTCACTAAAATCTCCTTGCGGTCGCTCTTCGATTACGGCAGGTTAGACAGAAATCCGGATACCGTCTTGAGAAACAGCTCCAGATCGCCGCCCGAGACATCTGAATGTCCCGAATGCGAAAAGCGAACGAATGTTTTCGGTCCATAAGCCTCTCGGTAGAGCTCTTCCGAGTGGCTGATGTCGATTATCACATCCTTTTCGCCGTGCAAAACAAGCAGCGGCGGATGCGGGCGGCTCATGATGGCGACGTTGTCCAGGCGCGGATGGGGAAACATCCATGACGGATATGCTCTCAGCATGGGCACCCGCTCTTTGGCGATGCGCTCAAGCGAGGCGAAGCCGCTCTGAAGAATGATGCCGGCAGCTGCGCGCGTGGTTGACACCTGCGTGGCCACTGCCGCTCCCAGGGATTCGCCGTAAAGGACAATCTGCTCTGCCGTATAGCCTCGAGCAGCCACATAATCATACGCCGCTTCGCCGTCTTCGCAAATCGACTCGATGCTCGGCGTGCCCTTGCTCAATCCGAAGCCGCGAGGCTCGTAGATGAACACCGAGGCACCGCTTTTAAGAATAAGGTCGATGAGCGGCAAACGCTTGGGAATATCGCCGGCGTTGCCTGGGTGGAAGAGGATGATTTTGTCCGAATCGGGATTCAGAAAAATCCAACCATGCAGCATTTCGCCTGACGGGGCGGGGAAATAAAGCTCATGGTTTTCGAACTGTTTGTATTCCCTCAGCTCCTTCATCGACCCCAAGCCCATGTGCGGCTGGAACAAGCGGTCGCTGTAAAGGCTGGGCGATACGCGAGGAGAAAGACCGATCCAGATAAACATGAGCACAAGACACAAGCAGCATGCCAGCTGCTTCAAGCGCCTCATCATGGCTCCTGCTTTCTGCACTCATCAAACGCGCAGGCGTGATTCCTTGGTCGGGAGTGCTGCTTTTGTACTTATTTGGTCCGACCAGGGCAGCAGAAAACCTGCCTTGCATTGCACGTTGTCAGCTCTCAGAAATCGTGAGCCCCAGTCCATGTCAAAACACAGCGCTCGCATTGAGCTGTCTATGGGCTTTGATCGTGGACAGGCTTTGTTTCCCGAGAGCGGAAGAGGAAAGAGAAGGGAGAAAAAACAACAAGTGAAACTAACAAAAGTGTCTCCAGGCTCTCAATGGGATTTCCATTTTTGCCGACATATCAAGAGCCCTTCAGCCTTAGCACAACAACGCTCTCTTGGCAGGCTGAGCGTCTTTTCGTGAATTGCGAAGACCGCCGGGACGGCAGCGAAGAGACAGAGTCTCGTCCCTTCGCTGCCTGATAGGCGTTGTGTCATAGCCTGTGGAGAGCGAGCCTCCCGCTGGTCAGGCGAGAGCTCCTGCAATCAGCATGGCCAGAAAAATGAAGAAGGCCAGAAGGCAAAGGAAGGGCAGAGCGAAAAGTCCCAAGAGAAAGAGCACTCCCAGGCACCCCAGGAGAGGACTCTCCTTGCTTTGATGATGCGAGCTTCGATAAGTTGGGCTCTGGTGACCGCCGTAACCCAGGGGACGTCCCGTGACAGGGCTCATCTGGTCGGCATCCGCGTGCCTGGTCACGAGCATGTCGAAGAAGCCGTGCTTATCCTTGACCCTCTTGCGATACTCCGCAGAGACTTCCCGGCGCAGCGCTTTGCTTGGCACCAGCTCTGGTGGCAGCCCGGCATACGGGTCTTGGTCAACCTCCTCTTTCGGCTCAGTTTTCCTTATGATGCGCACTTCGGCGGGAGCGCCGCCGTGATGAGCCGCCCACTCTCCGCCGGCGATCCCGCCGCGCTCGTCTGCTTTGAGCGCCGAGCTCGCGTGGAGCGGACGCAGCATGCGAGCGGAGCCGTCAAGCAAGATTCCTTTGTGCGGATCCCACACCGCCCATGATGCATCCCAGATGCGGATGCCTTCTTCAAACAGGTAGACCGTGAACTGGCCCTTACCCAGTTTGGTGAAGATGCCGCGAATGTACCAGGGCAGATTTTCCTGCTGAAACTGCCTCATAGTGTTCTCGTCGGTGCCTGATGGGTGCGTTCCCATCCGCACGTGCGAATGGCCCCAGAAGCGCAATCGGTTGGCTTCTTCAAGACCCTCGCCGCCCTTCTCGAGCAAGTCCATGGTCAATTTTTCGCGGCCTCTTACCGTCAGTTCAGTCTCGACGGATGTCACTTCTTGCTCGAGGAGGAAGGTCTTCTCGATGAAGAAGTCTCCATTGGGAAGACGCGTCACTGTGCCCTGCCAGCCTACTTCTTTGGGAGCGAGCTCAATGTAAAGACACATGCGCATGTAGGCTTCGGGCGAGACAAGAACGCGCGGGCCGTCTTTAAGCAGGTCGAGGCGGGGGCGGAAGAAATGAGGGCGAAGCGGACCGTCGGCCGATCCAGGCTGTGCTTTCTCATCTTGCGCGCCGTCCTCTTCGCCGAGCTCTCCATCGCGAGCGTCGCCGCCGGCGTTGCTCTCTCCATTGTGGGCGTCGCCTGCCGTATCCCGGTCGATGTCTTTTGTTCCGGCGTGGGCGACGGCTTTACCTTGATCGGCTGGTCCTGAATCGCTTTTGTCGTTTTCCCCACCAGCCTCTTGCCGGGCAGCCTGCGACTGGCTTGTCTCAACCTCTTTTCCCGGCTGAGCGCCATTCAGCTCCGCCAGCTTGTTGTTGTGATTGTTCATTATTTGCGCTCCTTGGCTGAGTCGGCGCGCGGCCAACAATCGGCATACCTTCCCAATTCGTCGTCTTCAATCGTCTCTAAGAATTGAATCGCCAGCTCTGCCACCACGGCCAATTCGAGCTGGCCAATAAGCTCGAGCAACGTCTCCTTAACCTCGGTTGTGCAAGGCGAACCGTCGGAAAAGACGTAAGGTGCATTCATTTCCGGTCGCAGGGCGTCGACACGACGTGTCAAGTTGAACCAGCGCACCGGCTCATCTTCGCCATCGAAACGAATGAGAATGAGAAACTCGCCGAGCTCAAAACGCTGATTGCTCGTTGCCCTTTGCGCGAAGAGGAGGTCGGTGTAGATCATGAGCGAGCTGTCGTTTACGAAAACGGACCTCACTCCCTGAACTTGCTTCAGGCGCTGGAACTGTTCACGGAAATGAGCGGCGCAGGCTTCTTTATCGCGGAGCGCATTAACAACGCTTTGCCGAGCAACACGCACCAACGATTGCTGCATCGTTTGTAAAAGCTCTTTCTTAGCTTTCAGCTCCTTCCTGCTCACCGCAAGCTCGTCATTCTGCCGTTGAGCACAAAGCTTGATGTAATTGCTTCTATCCTGACCCTTCGTGCGCCAGGCTCTGAGCTTGTGCCAGAGTCTGAATGCCATTCTCATGATTCACCTCCTGGCGCTCGCTTGCGCGCGACGTGCCACCGGCCAACTGTTGATGTGGCTGCCCCAACTGTCCGACGTATTGGCAGACTCAACGAAGGCGATCGCCAGCTCGACGGCGGCGGCGAATTGACGTTGCGCGATCAGCTTGGGAAACAGGTCGGCAGTGTTTCCCAGACAGCCGTTGCCTTCTTTGTTGACGTGCGGAGCGTTCATCGAGCGAATCAGCCTCGTCTTGTTGAACCACTTCGGTGGTCTGGTCGGAGTGGTGAAGAGGTAAATTTCGAAGGCGCCAATCTCATGCAGATTCTTCGTGCGTTCGTCCTCGCAGTAGAGAACGTCGGTGCTGACGATTATGCAGTCATTGCTGACCCGCACTGCTTGCACTTTGGCAATCTTGCAGATTTCGTCGTATTCGCGCCCCAATCCCTCCAGGGGTGCAGCTTCCAGGCGCAGCAGATTCATTTCCTCTACGCGTGTGCTGCGAGCGAGCGTCGAGAAATTCCGGCGCGCATCAAGAAGCATTTTGTCCAGCTCGTCTTGGGGCAGCGCGGTGCCGCCCATTGAGCTTTCCACCGCGCGCCGGCAGCGAAGGATGAATTGCTCTTCCACGGCTTGCACAATCGTTGTCTCATCAAGATTGCGCTCGAGCTGCCTGCGCGCCTCTTTCAGGAAGTCGGCGAAGAGCAAGATTTCAGCACGCGAGCCAAACGTGATCAACTCATCGAGCACGTAAAGGTTTCGCCCCACGAGCTCTCCTGTGATGAAGCCGCTGCTGTTTGTAATGGGCATTCCCAGCCCTGAAGGGTAGAGCAGTGAGACTGGACGACGTTCCCAGACATTGTGCGGCGCAGGCTGAGAGGGGGTGTTAATGGCAGCTGCGTGCAGAAAGACATGGAAGCTTCCATCTTGCTGTGGCAGGTGATGCCTTTGCTTAGGCTGCCAAACGGTAATGTCGCTCTTCACTGCAGGCAACAAAATTTGTGCCACCAGTGATCGGACAATGCTCTCTTGGCGGGCGTTCAGGCCGTTGACGGCAATGGAGAACGGCAGTTTTTCGGTTCGGGCGTCGGAATTGGTGCCGGCGGAAATCGCGCTTCTCACCAGGACATCCACGCTCAACTCAGCCTGTAGTGCTGGTGCTATGTTTTGCAAGATGCGCACGAGCAACGCCTGATTTCTTCCCCGAAGCACGTCGAGGTGAATGAAAAGGCTGTTGTCGATGAGCTCCGCGACTGCGAATGTGCTGCGCTTATCGACAAAAGTCAATCCTTTTCCGCTCGGCAAAAAGGCATTGCCATCGGCTTGGAAGGTGGGAACTCCCCAAACCATCGCCGGCGCTCTTGCCGCTGTGCGGGCGCCGGAATTGAGGATGAGATGGAAGTCTCCGTCCCGCACAGGTCTGGTTGTCGAATTGCCGACATGCACGACGATGTTTGTCCGCACGCAGGGAAGAAGGATTTCCCTGACCATGCTGAGGACATAACGCTCACCGCGCCTGAGGCGGTTTTGCGCCGTCACTGTCAAGGATGAAAGGTGGCTGTCTTTTTCGGGCTTGAAGTGCACGACGAGCTCGCAAATGTCATTGCCGTGCAGGGGGAAACTGGCGATTTCCCGGGCATTCAGTGCTCTCAGCACCGTCTTCAGGTGAACGGCGTCGAACAACGCTCCCGGATCATCATCAAGCGCGTGCGTGCCAAAGGGAATTCCTGACTGCCGAAGCAATTCCCTTTCCCTGTCGCCAAGCCCTCTTATGAAGTAGCTGAGCGGTTGAGAGCGACGCTTTCGTCGCCGTAATTTCACATGGAGCGCGCCAGAAACTGCTAGCGCGGCGCTCAAAACCAGAATGGCAATGAGTATTAAGGACACTGCGTTATCTCCTTGCCGCGACAGAGAAATGAGCTTGCTGTCGCTTGCCGATATTGAGAGTTGGAGAACTCTCGGTGCGCAGACTAGAGTGAAATTTCCAATGCGAAACAGCACCAAATGCTCAGCTAATAAGCCAAGTACTACTCCATCAACATGTGCAAAGAGTCGGTTGTGATGCTGTTAATCCAGAAAATTCATGAAAAGAACCTGCAAATTCTATTAAGCGCTGGAGAAGATGAGCAATGAAGGAAAAATGCCAGCGGCAAAGCTCTTGATATCGGGGACTGCAAAGACAGAGCGGTTGTTTTGTCGGTTTTCAAGCGGCTGTGTATTCCGCTGAAAGCGGCCGCTTCTACCGCTAATTGCCGGCCGCCTGCCAAGAGAATTTGGCTTTAGATTACGACGCTGGTTTTTTG
>DATNRC010000637.1:0-21012 GCA_036703705.1 Candidatus Obscuribacterales bacterium | reverse complement strand
AGGTCGTGATTCCAGGTTGTTGTCTGACCTTTGGGGTCAGTGAGAGTTTTCATGGCACCACATGAGCACCACGTGTATTGCGTCTTGCGCCCCAGCAGATCGGTCACGAAACGGAGCTGATCCATGGAGTCGAAAGAGCGCTGAGTCCATCTGCCGATGCGGTCACGTGAAAGCACCGGGTCCTGCTTGTCCCAGATTGTCTGCTCGAAGGAGCCGTCAGGGTAGACAACCCGCGTCAGTCTGTCCGCATTGTCGTATTCAAAGCTAATCGCATATCCTTCGGAATCCGTGACGGATTCGACGCGACCAACAGAATCGTAGGCAAAGGTGGTGGTGTCGGCGGTGCCCGACAGCGGTCCGTTAATGGAGGTCAGGAAGCCATCGGCGTCATGATTGAATGTCGTCACATTGCCGAGCGCGTCCGTGATTGTCGCCACCTGGCCAAAGGAATTGTACGTGTAGTCCGTCTCCTGCCCGGAGCCATCGACGTAGGTGGCAGGCAGGTGCTGGCTGTTGTAATTCTTCCATTGGCCGAGCCAATCATCATTGGTGCTTCGCGTCTGGCGCATGTCGAGCAGATCGATGCCGTTGGTGGCATAGTCAAAAGTCAATTCTCGACCAATCGGATCGACAGACTGCGTGACGTGCCCGAAGCTGTTGTACTGGAAAGTTGAGGTTTGGGTGCCGGAGCTCGTGGTGCGGCTGATTGAAATGGGGTTGTTGCTCGATCCGACGAACGCTCCGCTCTGTCCTGAGTATGCGTACGTTGTCACGCTTTCGAGCGGTGGGTCGAACGTCCAGGGCACCGCAGACATTTCATTAGTGGTGGGATACTTGAGCCATTCTGTTCTTTCCGCATGGCTGTAGTCGTTGTTAGCCGGATCTGCTGGATAACGCTTGGTTGCCTCCCTGTCCCAGAAATAGGTTGCGCGCGTGAATCCGATCCAGCTCTCATGGACGGTGAAAGTGCCATCGGGAAAGACGATGCGCAAGCCGCGCGGCTGCGGCCCGCTGAAGGGCGGCGTGTACAAGTGAAACGCTGTGCTGCCGTAGGGAGTTGTCATCAGAGTGATGAAGGAGTTGCTTTCGTCGTAGGCGAATTTGGAGGCCCCCCAGTCTTGAGTTGTTGTCAAAAGCAGTCAGAGCTTGCGCTCACTTCCGGCCACTTATTAACGTCACAAAATTCACTCTCGCGAGGGGCCCGGTCCGAGGTATACTCCTTAGTGAAGTAGCTCGGGACATAGGATGGGCATCCTGTTCCTGCAGGTCGGAAAACACGCTCAATGGCGAAAATACTTCTTGTTGAGGACGATCTGAATCTTGGCTTTCTGCTCAAAATGCAGCTTGAGCACGAACGTCACTTTGTCGAAGCGGTGAGTTGTGGTTTGGATGCCCTGGAGAGACTCAGAGACCATATTTACGATTTGGTAATCATGGATTGGATGCTCCCCGACCTGACCGGCGTCGACGTCATAAGAAGGTACAGGGGCATTGGCGGAAGAACCCCAGTGCTGATGCTGACCGCGAAGGGCGCTCCTGAAGACATGGCGACCGGATTGGATTCAGGCGCCGATGACTACCTTGTAAAGCCGTTTCATCCCACAGAACTTGGCGCGCGCGTGAGAGCGCTCTTGCGGCGGCCGGCGTCTTATGCCGGCAGCGTATTGAAGGTTCAAGATTTGGAGCTTGACGCTCAAACAACGCGCGTTACCCGCGGTGGACGCGAAGTCGAGCTCACTTCGAAAGAATTCGCGCTTCTGGAATTGCTCATGCGGCACCCCAATCAGAGCTTTTCTATGGAGCAAATCCTTGATAGACTCTGGCATGCCGACTCATCTGCGTCAATTGAAACGGTGAGAACGCACATGAAGACATTGCGCAAGAAAATCGGCGACAATGAGGACAATTCGCTGATAAGAACTAAGAGGGGAATGGGCTATCGCATTGTAGATCAGCCCAGCGTGGTGGAATAAAGTGAAGACTATTTCTGCTTTCGAACTGATCGGCATCTGCTCTCTCATTATCGTCTCTGTTCTCTCGCTTGCCGATGTCGTCTGCACTTTGCGGGCAGCGATTATCACCGATCAGATAAGCGCAAGATGCGCATCGGCTGCCGCTGGTGCCAGAACAAAAGAAGAGGCGATTCGTGCTGTCAACGTCGCGATCGATGGCGAGAAACCTGACGGTTTTTTTCTTCGCCAGCCAATCTCTGGAGAATTGCTTTCCTTTTATGGTGTGGAAGAAACCAAGGTGCTCGACAGACCCAATCAGAAAACGCCATTCGCTTCAGTAAAAGTAAGTGTGCCGGCCTGGGTGCCTGCGCCATATCTGTTCGTCACTTCCGTGGACCAGCAGGCGGAAAGCGATTCCTTTGCCACAATTGTGCCATTCTCCAGCATAGGGTCCTACGGCTCTGTCGACCTCAGTGGAAAGAGTCCCTGAGCGAGAAGCCCGTCTGGTTATGGGGTAGTATCGAGATAAGAGAAGTGGGCGGAACACCCGGTGAAACTTAAAGGATGGGCAAGCGATCCGGAAACCATCTCCCTGACAACGAAGGCGGGGTTGGCCATTTTTGCCACCGCCATCGTTTTGTTTTACGTGGGGACGATAGCCTCTCAACAATTGCAGCCTGACGGGACGCTGCTTCGAACCCAGGAAATTCTCTTTGAGCTTGAGGGTGCATTTGGTGCCTATGCCGATGTCCGTTCGAGCCAGGTGGCATACGTGCTCGGCGGTGGCCCCGGACAACTAAATCTCATTAAAAGCAACCGCGAACGCCTTGTTCAACATCTCGATCGCCTGTCGCGCCTGATCCAAAAGTCGCCTGTGAAGGAGGAGTTCAATGATTTGAGGCTCAAACTCAGTGAGTGGTTGACTTTGACGGATAAGACGATCGAGGCAAGGCGGTCTCAGGGATTTGACGCTGCCTGGCCCTTGCTGAATGGAAAGGGCTCACAGGAACTGGCGGAGGATATCGAGGCCAAATTCACAAAAATACGCTCCTCTGAAAAGCAATTGCTGTTTAGAACCAACCAAGCACTGGGAAATGCCTCCCTCACCACAATTGGTGGCATATGGACGCTCATGCTGTTGGCGTTTTTGATCCTTCTGTCCATCCTTTTCCTTGTCGATCGATACGTTACGGATCGCCAGGAAGCAGAACGAAAATTAGCCGAGCGTGAAGCTCGGATGCGCGCTATCTTTGACACCGCTCCTGATGGCATCGTCATCGTCTCGGAAGATCTGACGATCGAATCCGCCAACAGCGCAGTTCAGCAAATGTTCGGCTATGAGCCGGAGGACCTGGTCGGCAGGAAGGTGGCCTCCCTGATGGACGATTTTGGCAGCGAAGATACTGAAAAGACCGGGTCGCAGAGCCTCAATGCCGGCGAGCGCAAAATCCTCGGTCAGGCGCACGAAACTGTCGGTCGCCGGAAAGACGGGAGCTCATTTCCCGTTGAAATCACTTTGAGTGTTCTCAATCTGGGCGAGCGCAAAATTTATACCGGTATCTTGAGAGACATTACCATTCGCAAGGAAGCCGAGCGCAGAGTGAGCGAATTTTACTCGACTGTTTCCCATGAGCTGAGAACACCTCTCACCTCAATTCGCACCGCACTGGGGCTAATGACGAGCGGTGCGGTCGGCGAGTTCTCCGAGAAGGGAGCGCATCTCGTGAAAATCGCCGGTACGGAATGCGATAGATTGATTCGTTTGATCAACGACATCCTTGACTTCAGAAAGATAGAAGCCGGAAAGTTGATCCTGAAACCGCAGCTTGTTCTTCCGGAAACTTTGATTGGTATCACGTTTGATGCCATGCGGGGATTGGCTGACACAGCCGACATCAAGCTGCGCAGCGACATAGCAGCTGGGGATGAGTTTCCCTGCGACCCCGATCGCATAGTTCAGGTCTTGACCAATCTTGTTTCCAACGCCATCAAATTTTCCGATCGCGGCAGCGAAGTAATTGTCTCTGTGACGAAAGACAATGGCAAGATGCGCTTTGCCGTCCACGACCAGGGTCCCGGCATTCGTCAGGACCAAATACACAAATTGTTCGCCAAGTTTCAACAGCTCGACTCTTCAGACACCAGAAAGCAAGGGGGAACGGGTCTCGGATTGGCGATATCGCGCGCGATCGTCAAACAGCATGAAGGCGACATAGGGGTCGAGACGAAAGTAGGTCAGGGATCGACCTTTTGGTTCGAGCTTCCTGCCAAGCGCGGCCAACAATTTGTTGATGAGGAAACTTTGCAGATTCACAGGCTGCGCGTCATGATGCTGGTCGACGATGACGCGCTTTCCGAGCCATTGAGGCTGCTTCTGAAACGCGCCGGTTTGGACATCATACGAGCGAATTCGATTGCCCAATCCGAGCGTGTGCTCGCCAGGGGGGTACCGGATGCGGTACTGCTCGACGTTGAGCTGGCCGACGGAAATGGACTGGAAGTCCTCTGCAAGCAAGAATCTGCGTTGATTAGGAAAGAAGTTCCAATTGTCGTCATCAATGGATGGGAACCTGACAGCAATGTGATTGATTGTCCAGTACTCCTCGACTGCCAGCTCAACCCTTTTGATCTGGACCGCCTGGCACGTCTTTGCCGGCAGGCCGCCATCAAGCCCGAGGGTGCGCGGGTATTTCTTGCTGAGGGCGATGTTGCCCGTGCTGCAATCCTCAAAAGCGTTCTCGAACGAGGCGGCTATGTGCTCGTGAAACCTGACGAGGACTCCAAAGATGAGCCTATCATCAAGAATTGCAATCCCGATGTTGTCGTGCTCGATCTCTCTGTTTCCAACGAGCGCTGCTTCTCTTTAATTGAAGAAGTCCGGCGCGAAAAGCAAAAGCTCGTTCCGTTAGTCATCTACAGCGAAAAGGAGCTGACTGCTGCCGACGTCGACAAGCTCACGCTCGGTTTTGCAAGACATTTGAACATCACTCACCTCGAGCAGGACGACTTCATTCATGCGATAAGCATCTTGCTCAAAGGCATTGTCTTCACAAGACCCGTAGTAGTGAAACAGCGCGACGCGTAGAAAGGCAGGTGGCGCCACGGAAGCACAACCAGCCGAACGCGGCGTGGCGCAGAACGGTGGAACTTTGGCTTTTCTCGTGCGTCTCAACAGATTGCCCCGATTCAGAAGGACGGATACAGGACCGCTCAAGGTCCGATAAAGATTAAATGTGGGTGAAACCGGAGGGTTTTGGGGGTATGATTCGGGTGTGAGACTTACTAGGCGTATGCTTGGCTGTTAATCCTTCCGTTCTCCCATGGAGGCTTATCTGATTGCACGGAAAATTAGATCTTGCAAGGGCAAAAGGACTAAAGAAATCAGAAATCAAACAATTGAATCGACTCCTTCAGCAGCGGATTCCAGCCGCCAAGATACTGACTCTGGACCTTGCTGAGAACGTAGCGGAAATCTCACACAACACCGGTCTTCCACTTTCTGTAGTCGTCAATCGCAGAGGCCAGGTAGTTAACGTAACTGTCGGGCATCCTTCCGATGTCAACATGCCTGAGCTCAAGGGCGTCCGCGTCGGACCGGGACGTTTGTGCGGTCATAGAATCATCCACACTTCGCTGGAAGATCGCTCCCGCAATGGGCAAAAGGGCGAGGGCAAACGCAGTGTGCGAAGTCTTCGTAAAGAAGACATGCAATGCCTCTTGAAAAACCGCCTTGATCTTATTGCTCAGATTGAGGTTGATCCGCAAGGCGAGTTCAGCCGTTCGAAAGGAGAGCAGGTGAGAATGGCTGATGTCATTCATATCGCTCATCTGCTTCCCGGCCGGGATGACGAAGGACGCCTTTGGAAGCAACTGCCTGCGCTGACAGCAAGACGAGCTCAGGATGAAAATTTCGAAGAGTTGATTCAGGCACTGGAAGATGAATTCCGAACCCGCGCACCGGGACTGCAGGTAGCTAAGGGCGAAGAGCGGGCGATCGTGGTGGGGCTTATCACAGAAGGCACCGATGCCTGGCAGGTGGAGGATGATCTCGATGAGGTTTCCCTGCTGGCACGCACTGCCGGCGCGACAGTTTGCGGGCGATTGACGCAAGCACGTTCGCAACCGGACCCCAGATACTTCCTGGGCTCAGGTAAAGTTCAAGAACTGGCCTTGATGGTGCAGGAGCTTGGTGCCAATCTGGTGATAGTCGATCAGGAGCTTTCCCCCAATCAGCAAATTGCTCTGCAGGACACGGTCGCAGTGAAGGTCATTGACCGCACCGAACTCATCCTGGACATTTTCGCGCAACGAGCTCAGACGAAGGAAGGGAAGCTGCAGGTTGAGCTCGCCCAACTGAAGTATCTGTACCCGCGGCTTGTCGGTAAAGGCACCAACCTCAGCCGATTGGGAGGCGGCATCGGAACGAGAGGTCCTGGTGAAACCAAGTTGGAAATCGATCGCCGAAGGATAAGAGAACGTATCACCTTTCTCGAGCGTGAGACGGGTCGGATCAAGAATTACCGCGACACGCAGCGGAGGCGTCGTATCGATGAGAATTTGCCCGTGGTGGCCCTCACCGGCTACACCAACTCAGGCAAGTCCACCTTATTGAATGCCTTGACGAAGGCGGACCTCTTTGTCGAGGATAAGCTCTTTGCCACGCTCGATCCTGCCACACGGCGCACGACTCTTCCCGATCATTCGCCAGTCTTGCTCACCGACACAGTAGGATTTATCAAGAGACTGCCTACGTCGCTTATTGCGGCATTCCGCGCCACACTGGAAGAGGTTGCAGTTGCCGACGTGCTCTTGCATGTGGTTGATGCCAGTCATCCCAACGTGACGGAACACATGAGCAGCGTGTACGATGTACTTAGTGAATTGGGAGCAATCGAAAAACCAATTATCACAGTGCTGAACAAGGCTGACAGGACTCGACCGGAAGATATGGAATGGCTCAAGGCTCAAGTACCGAATCCAGTCGTGGTCTCCGCTCTCAAGCGGGCGGGATTGGGAAGTCTTTTGAGCACTATCCAGGAAGTGCTTCAAGAGGTTTGCCCAACCAGACGCCTGCACAGCGCCTGATACCAGAAATCATGATCGGAAGGCTGCCATCTTATATGGTGGCAAGCTCGAGGTGTGCCGCAGTCGAGTTTTGTAATACGGCAAGCGGTGCAACGAAGTGTTCGACCCAATTTTCTTCCCATAAGGAGCACGCAAAATAATGACATGGAAAGAGCACTGCCAGCAGGCTGAAAGCTGTATCAAGGCTGGGGAGCTGTTGAAAGCAGAGAAGGAATATCGTCTTGCTCTGGAAGGAGCGCGCGGCGACGAGCGGGCGAAGCTTTTGCTTGCGCTCGGAAAAGTACAGCGGCAATTGGCGGACTACGATAACGCCGCAGATTCGTTGCAGGAAGCGCTGGATATTTTCAAGAGATCAGAACGCGAGGACAGCATAGAATTTCTGCGAGTGCTTGAGATGGTTGGCAACGTCCATGCTGAGAAGGCCAATTATGAGGAGGCGGAGACTGCTCTCAAGCAGTCAATGCAAAAGCGTTCGAAGAGCTTTGGTGTCGACAGCCCCGAAGTCGCTGAAAGTATGGCTGATTTGGGCGTCGTTTTTATGATGCAGGGAAGGCTCGACGAAGCCGAACCTTTGCTGTCAAAAGCTCTTGGCATACGCCGGCGTAAACCAGGCGCCAGTCACCCGGATTATGCGGAATCACTGAAGCAAATTGCCGAGTTGCGAACACGCCAGCAAAAGCATGACCTATCGCTTCCGTTACTGAGGCAGGCACTGGATGTGCGCGAGCGCTGGTTTGGGAAAGATCATCCGGAAGTTGCAGATTGCTTGCACGCCCTCGCACGCGAGCAATTCATGCAGGGCAAGCTGAAAGAAGCCGAAAGCAATTGGAAGCGAGCGGAGCAAATTTGGGAGCGAGGCTTGCCCGAGACGCATCCTTTGAGAGTGGCTGTTGTCAATAATCTCGCTTCTTGCGCGCTCGGGCAGAGGAAGCCTGAAGAAGCAGAAGAGCTGTATAAAAAGGCATTGTCAATTCTCGAAGCGCAAGGAAACGCAGATTCTCTTCCGGGTCTTGATAGCGTTCTTGGACTGGGATTGACCTATCTTCAACGCAATCAGTTTGCAGAGGCCGAACCGCATGTAAAGCGGGCCCTCAAAATGATAGAAGAACTCGGCGACGCCCAGCAAAAAATGGAATATGGACTGATTGAAAAACTATTGACTTGTTACATCTTCCAGGGGAAGCTCGGAGACGCGCTTAGGCTCGTACCTGCTTCACTTCGCGCTAGACATACGAAAGAGTTCAGCGACACCATGGACATGCTGCACCAAATAGCGGCTTTCCTGCGGCGAAGCACACGCATCTAGTTCATTTGCCATTTTTGCGCAATCGCGTTCTCCGACTTGCCAGCCCCGCGTCGCTCAATTGATTGGAACCGCGTTACTCTGTTGTTATAACCACATCGCTCTATTATTGGAACCGCATTGCTCAATTGATTGGAACCGCGTCGTTCTGTTGCTAGAACGGCGTCGTTCAATTGATTGGAACCGCGTCGCTCTGTTGATTAGAACCGCGTCGCTCTGTTGATTAGGCGCAGGGTTCCGTACATTGATCCTACGCTGATTGCCCGATTGATTGATTTGTTGAGAGTACCCACGGTACCCTTGAGAGGATTCAAGCCCCCTCAAGTCTTGCCGCGGCGAACTACTCGACCTCCTGCTGGAGCTGTCGGCTGAGGATTCTTCTGCGGCAAGATGTTCATCAGCACATCGATAGCTGTGCCAAGAGCAGCGCCCATGCCGGGATTTCCCATGCCCATGCCGGGATTTCCCATGCCCATGCCGTTCATGCCCATGCCGCCCATGCCCATGCCGCCCATGCCCATGCCGTTCATGCCCATGCCGCCCATGCCCATGCCGTTCATGCCCATGCCGTTCACGCCGCCACTCATACCCATGCCCATGTTGGGATCAACACCGCCCATGGTGCCCATGCCGTCGGCAGACAGTTTGGGGGCAGTTCCAGTCTTCTGCACTCCGCCTTGAAGCATTGTTCCGCTGCTCTGCGCTTGTTGCTGTTCTTGCTGCAAAACATCTCCCAAGAGGGGAGCGTTTATGGACCCGGCCGTCAAACCTCCTGAGGATGAGGAGCTGGGCGTTTGCCAGCCGGAGACACCCACTCCGCCGCCACTGCTGGAGCTGGAAGACCCAGGAGTTTGCCAGCCGGAGACACCCACTCCGCCGCCACTGCTGGAGCTGGAAGATCCAGGAGTTTGCCAGCCGGAGACTGAGAGGCCGCCACCACTGCCGGAGCTTGAAGACCCAGGGGTTTGCCAGCCGGAGACACCCACTCCGCTGCCACTCCCGGAGCTGGAAGATCCAGGCGTTTGCCAATCGGAGACACCCACTCCGCTGCCACTGCCGGAGCTTGAAGATCCAGGAGTTTGCCAGCCGGAGACACCCAATCCGCCACTACTGCCAGAACCGGCCGATGCGGGAGTTTGCCACCCGGAGACACCCGTTCCTCCACCGCCTGAATTGGTCGGAGTTTGCCAACCGGAAGTAGCTGATCCGCTGCCGGCCCCGGAATTTGAAGCGCCGGGGGTTTGCCAACCAGAAAGACCTGTGCCGCCGCCGGACCCGGATGACGGCGAGCCTAATGGCTGCCAGCCCGATGTCCCTGCACCATTGGATGAAGGCGACCCGGACGCTGACCCGGACTTCGGTTTGGCTGCGGGAGTCTGGAGAAACGTCCCGGGAGGGGACTGCCAATTTGAGTTGGACGTGGAGGAGGCGCCAGGTGTCTGCCAATCAGAAACCCCAAGCTGCGCAAGTGCTGGAGATGCTGTGAACACGCCGCAGGACAGAGCCGCTAAAAAACGGACGCGCGCAGGAGCGCTGTTGACGGTCCTGATCATTTTCAATTCTCCAATAGTAAATAGTTGAGTGTATCTAATACTACATTCCTCCCGCTGTCAAGTGGTTCCTTGGCGGCAAAGACAAGCACTCCTTGCGATTTAGAAGCGAATCCCATTCAAAAGTCCCGGCAAAAGACCGCCGCCCATTGGCATACCCATTCCACCCATCATTGGCATTCCCATTCCACCCATCATTGGCATTCCCATTCCGCCCATCATGGGCATTCCCATTCCATAAGGCGACATGCCCATGCCATACGGAGACATCCCCATTCCATATGGGGACATTCCATAACCGTAGCGAGGAGCCATCATTCTCGCGGAAGTCTGGATGGTGTTGGTGACGAGATTCTTCAGCCCGCCACCAATTTTGGCGGCGGTTGAAGGCGGTTGAAGATTGCTGGCGGGATTTTCCTGGAATGTTTCGTTCAACTCGCTCATGCTTGGATAGTCTCCGCCGGGAGGTGGTTGCACCGAGCCCTGGTTCGAACCCTGGTTCTGATTGCCGGAGTTTTGATTTGCTGAAACGCTCCCCTGATATTCTGGGGTGGGATTTTGGGTCCATCCTGGCTGAGAAGGCGGCGTCATTCCCGCTTGCGGATAGGGAGATTGAGGGGCTGGCCATGATTGCGGCGGATATCCTGGCGTCTGGGTCTGAGGCCACCCTAGTTGCGGCTGTCCCTGTGGCGGCCAGGGTTGACTGGGCTGAACGGTCCCCGGTGGAGCGGTCCAACCTGGAGCTTGAGCACCCGTCCACGGGCCAGGTGCTTGCGGCGGAGGATATTGGCCCCCGTAGCTCGGTGCTGTTTGACCATACCCTGGGGGCGGATAGGGCGGGGTCACCCCTTGAGGCTGCGGCCAGGCCAGTTGTCCACCTTGTGGCGGCGCTCCTGGCTGCTGAAACTGTTGCGGTGGTGGCGCTCCATAAGGCTGGTTTTGAGCGTGGGCAGCGGTTGTGACCATTGTGCACGTCGAAAGAAGTGCCAGTAAGGCTCCCCTTTGTGATTTAGCATTTTGGAGCAGCTTCATAGGCTCCATCCTTTTGAGCCAACCTGCTTCGGTTATTACCTGCTGATGGCTGCTAAGTTGCGTGCGCGTCCCGTTTTCAGCATCGCAATTTTGTCTTTCAGTCTGTCCACGGCTACCTGGATTTGCTTGTCTTTGTCGGTGACGAGATGGTCGGGCTCAACTCCGACTTTGTTAATGTCTCTGCCTCTCGGCGTAAGATAACGTGAAACTGTGATGTGCACTGCGGCTCCGCCAGGCAGGCGATTGATTTCTTGCACTAATCCTTTGCCATACGTACGGGTGCCGACAATCAGTCCGCGCTCGTTGTCTTTGATGGCGCTGGCGAGTATTTCGCTCGCGCTGGCGCTCTCTTCATCCACGAGCACTACGATAGGCTGGTGGGTGAGCGGATCGCCCGAAGCAACGTCCGTGTGACGTCCATGCCGGCTGATTGTGCTGACTATCGTGCCCCCCTCGAGCACCATGTCGGCTATTTCCAGAGCGTTGGAGAGAAGTCCGCCCGGATTGTCGCGCAGGTCGATGACCAGCCCGTCGCAATTGGAGAGCTTTTGCAGCGCCGTGCGGAATTCTTTGGAAGCATCGTTGGAGATGAACGTGGAAAGAGCGATGTAACCAATGCCTGATTCCAGAACTTTGGAGGAAACGGCGTGGATCATGATTTCTTGACGCGTAATGCTGTAAGTGTTGACTTTAGGATCCTTTGCGCGCTTGACGCTGATTTGCACTGATGTGCCGGCTTTGCCTCTGATCTTCTCCGCTGCTTGTTCGGGCGTAATGCCGACAGCTGGAGAATTGTCGATGGCGACGATCTCATCACCGGAGCGGATTCCAGCTGTCTCAGCCGGACCACCTTCGATTGTGCGGGTGACGATAAGCTTGGACTGATCGCGCGTTTGCTGCAAATTAACACCGATGCCGACTATGCGCGCATCAATGGCGTCGTTTTCATCCTGGAAGGCTTTCGGATCGAGGAAACGGGTGTAGGGATCGTTCAAACTCTCGAGCATTGCCTTGATGGACTTATGGGCATCGGCAACTGTTTTGATCTGCGAGTCGTATTTGTGCTCATATTCGGCCCAATTCTTGCCGTTGAAATTGCAGTCGTAATAGTTGTCTTTCACAAGCTGCCAGGCACGGTGATAAATCTCGATTGGCTGAGACCGGTGTCCCTGTGCCGGTTGATACAGCATGAAGACGACGGTGAAAGCAGCTAAAAATAAAGCGCCGATGCGCCTGAGGTGTTTCATATAGTCCACGCTCGAGAAATCAGATATGTGCAACCTGCCGCTCTTTCGAGCGGTCTTCGTCACCCCGTTAGCTCACCTTTGGGGTGCGTAATCGTCTTATGCCCATCGATTTCCAAGATTCATCGCTGCAAATATAAAAAAGTCTACTTGACAACGAAAAAAATTGGGGGGTAATTTGCCGCAGGTCGGAAAGCTCATCCGATATCGGAAGAACTCTTGGAGCAGGAGTGGCAAAGCTCATCCAATATCGGAAGAACTCTTGGAGCAGGAGTGGCAAAGCTCATCCAATATCGGAAGAACCTTCGGGGCAGACGTGGCAAAGGTCATCCGATATCGGAAGAACCTTCGGGGCATTTGCCGCCTACCGTTGCGTCACTGGCGTCTTTGTGGGGGCGAATCCGTATTCGGACCAGCGAGAAGAGACGAGGTCCTTTATTTCTCGAGACATGACTATAGGTTCAGGCCACTCTCGATTGAAGCCCTCTGCTTTCCATTTCCTGGTTGCATCTATACCGACCTTGGATCCGTAGCCCAAGATCGGGCAGGCATGATCGAGTATGTCGAGAGGACCCTCGCTAAACATCATGTCTCGTTTAGGATCTGTATTGCCAAAAACATGCAGCGCCACTTCTGATAAATCTTGAACATTCACGTCCTTGTCGACGATGATGGCGAACTTTGTGAACATCAGCTGACCCAAACCCCATACGGCGCTCATTACCTTGCGCGCATGTCCCGGGAAACGTTTGTCGATTGAGATTATCGCGCAGTTGTGGAAAACACCCTCCCACGGCAGGTTCATGTCCACAATTTCTGGAACGAGCATTTGGACCAGGGGAAGGAAAATGCGCTCGGTGGCTTTGCCTAGATAGCAATCCTCCTGGGGAGGCTTGCCCACGATTGTTGTTTGATAAATCGGGTCACGGCGGTGGGTTAGAGCAGTAACGTGAAAGACGGGGAAAATTCCAGCAAGACTGTAGAATCCGGTGTGGTCTCCGAACGGACCCTCTTCTTGCATTTCTGACTGATCGACGTAACCCTCAATAACGATCTCGGCATTTGCTGGCACTTCTAAATCGACGGTTTTGCATTTCGCCAATTTGACGGGGCTCTGTCTCAGAAAGCCAGCGAACAACAGCTCATCAATATCTGGCGGAAGCGGCGCCGTTGCTGCATAAGTGACCGCCGGATCGCATCCCAGCGCCACCGCCACCTCCAATCGGTTTCCAGCTTTTTCCTGCGCCGGTTTTTCAAAGAAAGTCCCGTAATTTGGCGGTTCCTTTTGCTCGCTTCCCTCTGCTTTTCTGCGGCTTTCCTCGAAATGCTTAGCTCCGTCATGGTGCTTGTGCCAGTGCATACCTGTCAGGTTGTTTCCATATTTCTGCAAACGGTATACGCCCAGGTTTCTTATTCCAGTTTTTGGATCACGGGTGATCACGGTACCTAAAGTGACAAACGGACCAGCGTCACCAGGCCAGCATGTGATTATCGGCAGTTTGTCCAACATCGGCTCATCAGGATTAGTAACCACGACCTCCTGACATGGCGCGTTACCATGAATAAGCTTGGGGGGAAATTTTCCGATTTCAACAAGTGTTGGCAGCAAGGCCAGTTTCTCAAGAAAGCTCTCAGGAACTTTTGGTTTGATCAGATGACGTATGCGCGCAGCGATATCATTCAGGCTCTCAACTTCAAGAGCCATAGTTGTGCGCCTCATAGATCCCAAAAGGTTTATAAGAACAGGAATTGAGTATCCTTTGACGTTAGTGAACAGAAGAGCTTTGTTCGTGCCGTCGTTGCTCTTGCTTACTCTGTCTGTAATCTCAGCTATTTCGAGATGACAACTCACTGGGGCGTCTATTCTTATCAGCTCCCCAACACTGTCTAATTTGGTCAAGAACTCTCTTAGATCACTATAGGCCATAGATTCCTATTCCATATATAGGTAGAGAAGCAATTTTAGCCTGTAAAGAAGTAAGCTATCATCAGAATTCAAGGATTGGTGAATCATTTGTTCACCTGGAAATACGAGGCGCGCTTGCAGGCCTGTCATGGCCTGTGCATCGAAATGCAGCACGGACTAAGCTATCGAAATGGATCATGGACTTTCTATCGAAACGCATCAGGCAAAACCGCGACCGTCAGATGAAGCCTGTCCAATAATTCTGGCAAAAGAATCGAGCGAGCAATATGTTTTGAGCGGGATATATCTCAACCGGGCGCAGTATATCTCAAAGCTGTACCGGCAATATATGTGCCGCGTATGCGCCGGGAATAACTGAGGCACCACCTGTGGTTCCAGCGCTTGTTAATCTGACTTTGTTGCGTTGACGCATATTGGCTGTGCATCTGGTTCTTGCCAAGGTTGTAAATCTTAAATGTCCATTGGGGTACTTCCGTATACGCTGGGGTGCGATACACTAATTGCATCAACGGTGAGTGCGTCACTTAAATGTTGAGCACTTTGAGCCGAGGGG
This sequence comes from Candidatus Obscuribacterales bacterium, assembly GCA_036703705.1. Lineage (GTDB taxonomy): Bacteria > Cyanobacteriota > Vampirovibrionia > Obscuribacterales > Obscuribacteraceae > DATNRC01. The sequence goes on along the minus strand of DATNRC010000637.1, from coordinate 6,366 downwards.
CCTTGGGGAAACGTCAGGTCGGCGCTGACCGGAAACGGTACCAAGTGAGCCCGCTAAACGTGAAGGACTGACTGAAGCGTTTAGAAATACTGAGCCCAAAGCAATGGGCAGTCAGGCAGTAGCATGAATACCACCGCAGAGCAATCTGGGTGGTGTTTTTGTTTGGTACCGCATTCGGTACCGTCGGGCAAGCCTCGGCGCGGCCCGGAGGTTACTGTTTGGCCGGCTGGCTTCCCAGCCCCTGCACCGGGATAACAATTGAGGGACCCTTTTGACTTTCGAGCGCACGTGCCGATTTCAGATCGTCCACAGATTTTTTCTTGTCGCCCAATTTCTCATAACAAATCGCGCGAAGTTTGTACGCGGACACATAACGGTCATCCGCCTTGAGCAGTCGATTGCAATCTTCAAGAGCCGGCTGGTGCTTTCCTAAAGTCTCAAGAGTCACCGCACGAAGATAAAGATAGTCCTTGTTCTGCGGATCTTTCTCTAGCGCTGCATTGGCATCGTCAAGAACCGCTTTGTAGTCTTTTGTCTCGCTGTTGGCGATTGCGCGCGCGTAGTATTGAGCGGCGTCGTCAGGCTTTATCCGGATCGCTTCTGAGTAATCTTTCACGACGTCGCTCGAGCGGCCAAGCGATCTGTCAATTGCAGCGCGCAATTCCCAGGCGTAAGCATTGTCCTTGTCCAGGCGTATCGCTTGATCAATGTCTTTGAGTGCTTCCTCGGATTTGCCTGCTACTTGGAGAAAATACGCTCGCCGTCTGTACTGGGGAGCGTCGTTCGGATTCTTCTTGATGGCTTCAGTGGCGCTTGCAATAGCGGACTCAGCTTCTGGTGAGACAGCAGCAGAGGGTGCCGATCTGGCTGCCGGCTGGGATGGTGTTTGCGTGGATAAGTTCGCGTCTCCCTCTTTCCTTGCTTCCCCGACGGCAGTGCTCTTGTCTTCGCGAGTGCAGGCTGAGAGGCTCAACAGGGCAGGCATCGTGCATGCAAGAACAATAATTCGAATGATTGACTGTGGCATTTCGCTGAAATCGGACTCACAAAGATGGCTACGCGCGTCTCACACCAGATTCAGTATAGATGGTTACGCATATTTGTGTATCCGATAATCATCAATTATGTATGCGAGAAATACGCAATCGGAAGAACTTTGGCCGAGTCGGTGGTCCCGGCGCTTGTTAATGTAAATCGAGCACCACTTTCGATAATGCAAGCCGATCTGAATGCTGCCAAGCATGCAACTCTAAAATGTCCATTGGGGTACTTCCGTATACGCTGGAGTGCGATACACTAATTGCATCAACGGTGAGTGCGTCACTTAAGTGTTGAGCACTTTGAGCCGAGGGGCCTTGGGGAAACGACAGGTCGGCGCTGACCGGAAACGGTATCAAGTGAGCCCGCTAAACGTGAAGGACTGACTGAAGCGTTTAGAGATACTGAGCCCAACGCAAGGGGCAGTCAGGCAGTAGCACTAATACCATCGCAGAGCAATCTGGATGGTATTTTTGTTTTGGTATCGAATTTGGTTCTCCATCCTGAAAAGGCAATGAAGCAATCAGAAGCCGGCGAACGGCTTTGCCTGAGAAAGCTTCTTTGGTCGCAAGACGTTTTCTACTTTACACCGCTCATCAATTTTCGAACGGTTGGCGTGAGGAGATAGAGCACGGCTGCAGCGGCGCATGTGAATACGCCCATGAAACCAAACAATCCGATCAGCGCATTGGTGTTGGTTTCATCGAAGAAGCCGGCCATAAAGCCGGCAAGCAGATTGCCCAGCCCCATGCCGACCATCCACAGTCCCATGGTGCTGCTCTGAAATCTTTGCGGCGCCAGTTTTGTAACCGTGCTCAATCCAACGGGACTCAAGCACATCTCACCGACTACCTGCAAAAAGTACGCGACGACGAGCCACATCGGGCTGACTTTGCCTGAGGCCGCAAGCAGCGAAGCCGGCACCATAAGCGCAATGCCGGCGGCGAGCAAGAACAGACCGATGGAAAACTTTGCCGGGCTGGACGGCTGTTTTTTGCCCATTGCGATCCACAACCATGAAAAGACCGGTGCAAGCACGATGCAATAAACGGCAGGAACTGATTGGAACCAGCTGGATGGAAATTCGATGCCGAGAATCTCGTTGCGCGTCAGTTTGTCGGCAAAGAGGTTGAGGCTCGAACCGCCTTGCTCATACACCGCCCAGAAAAGAATGTTGAAGACAAACAGGCATGCAATGGCACCAACGCGCTTCCATTCCTCAATGGTGAGCGGAGGCTCGTTTGCCGCGCGTTCGGTTTTGCGCTCAAGCGGTTTGTTGCCGGCGTTTACGATGTGGTTGTATTGCGCAAGGTAATGCGTCAGACCAATGATCATCCCCACGCCTGCCGCTGCAAAACCGAAATGCCAGCTCGCATTCGGATCCATTCCTATTGATTGCAACCATCCCTTGAACTGAGGACTCTGAGCCAGATAGCCGCATACAAGGGGAGAAAGCGCGGCACCAATATTGATGCCCATGTAGAAGATGGAAAAGCCGCCGTCGCGCCGATCGTCATCTTTGCCGTACAGCGTTCCCAGCATGCTGCTGATGTTGGGCTTTAACAAACCGGTGCCGAGAACAATGAGCAATAAGCCGCCATAAAACGCAAAGAGAGAGGGGAAGGCGAGGGTGAAGTGACCGCAGGCGATAATGATTCCGCCCAGCAGGATGCAGAGCCGCGCGCCGAGAAGGCGATCGGCGATCAATCCGCCCGGAATGGAGGTAAGATAGACAGACATGGTGTACACACCATATATAGTGGCAGCCAGACGGGTGTCGAAGCCGAGACCTCCCTGGGCCGGGGGCGCCACCATATACAACACCAAAATGGCGCGCATGCCGTAATAGCTGAATCGTTCCCACAACTCAGTGAAAAATAGCGTCGTCAATCCGCGTGGATGCCCGAAGAGCCCGCTTCGATCAAGAGATGCATCGGTTTCCATCTGAGGAGGATAAGCGGCTGTGGTCGTCGACATGTCTCATCACCTGATTGAGCTTTCAATCAGGTGCGAATATTATCATGAGAGCATCGCCCGAACATGACCGAAAACGACACAGATGCATTCATCGACGGCTCAGACACGCGGACAGGAAGCTCCGCGTCTGTCAAGCTGAAAGCTGTCTGTCAGCTGACAGCCGCTTCTCCAAATCCAACAACCACAGAAGCAAATCAATTGCGCGAGCACGTCGAAATTGGCGCTCTTCCTCAGGAAGAGTCGGATCGATACCTTCTCCTACTTGCTTGAACAATGCCTCGAAGCCTAAGAGCGGCTCTCCTCTCAGTGACACTTCCTCAGTAAACGGGCTGCCAAAATCAGAACACAACTCCTCCACCACCGAAGCTGGGGATGGATGAGGTTGGTCGGCGCTCGAGCGTTGTCTTGACAATGGCGTAACTCCTGAGTGGTTTCGACAAGGGGGCACACTTGCGTGATGCTTGGAGCTAACGTCGAGCCTATTTACTTGAAAACGGTTTTGACTATGTTGCTTTTCCCACGTAAGAGAGGCTAAAGCTCTTGACAATATTCTACGCTTTAGCGTCAACGCCCGCCATGGTTCTGGTTCGCCAGCAACAACTTTCGAAAGGTGCGGCTGCGCATAATAACCTTTTCATTGCGGAAGTTCAGGAGCACAATCTGCGGTTTGACTATGGCAACCCCACAGTGCTCTGCTTACTGCTCCCTGCCTGGCAAGCGTTTCCAGCTTTCGGATCTAATGTTAATTCTGCGCGGAATATCAAGGGGGAAATCGAAACAAAGCTATCGTATGTGGCGCTCTAGGTCAAAACTTACGTCTTGGTTAGTAACGAAAACCGTACGTGGAGGTCCGTTTTCTGTACGGTTGAATTCTATATAAATGGGCCAATTCGCGGGTTTAATGAGAACAGGACTCTTTGTAATTGCTGCGGTCTCCGTACTGCAGGGTGGAGGCGACATTAAGGTGATCACTCGGGGGAATATCTTCCTCGGTGATGAGTTCTATGTTGCTGACGGTTATCCGGGCGGCGTTGTCTGGGGACAGATAATCGGCGGCGCGCAGAGCAATATTTCGATTGCCTCTGCGGTGCCAGAGATCAATGGCGGCAAAGTTGTCGTCAGCAGGTCAACAGGGCAGATCCTCTCAGGGGAGTTTGTGCAGGGCTCGGTTTCCTCCGGAACGATTACTTTGGGCGATGTCAGATTCGGCAGTGGACTTTTGAGCATTACCTCAAACCGGCTAGTATCTGTGCAGCACATTCGCGGAGCGGCCGACTCCGATGTGCGCATCTCGACTGGAGCGGATTTTCTGTTCACGAATGTTGAAACGGGAAGCATCTCCGTGACTGCGGCCGGAGACATCATGTATGGGGGTATCGCCGCTCCCGAGGGGATTCTATTGGTTGCGGGAAGACGAATCACTCCTTATTTCCCACCACTTAGGTACCGAATATGCAGGCACCAATGGACTTCTATCCAGGGAAACATTGGGGGATTCTATTGGTTGCGGGAAGACGAATCACTCCTTATTTCCCACCACTTAGGTACCGAATATGCAGGCACCAATTGACTTCTATCCAGGGAAACATTGGAGCAAACGCGAACGACAGATTTGTCTCGTCCGCTTGGAAGATTACAGCCAACGCCCTCAGTGGAAGTGTTTATCTGGAAAATACTGCCGATCTCGTCACTCTTATCGGCGACAATCACGCTGGAGGATCGTTTGACCTGACATCTCTGGTGCGCTCAATACACAGAAATTATGCCTGGTCTCCACTCATGGCAACATCGGCACGAGCCCATCCGCCAGATTTGCCACCGACAAATCCTTTGTGTCTGCTGATGCTGTTAATGGCAATGTTTTCCTCCAAAGCACAAAAACTGCAGGCGTTACGCTTCAGGGCAACAATCACGCCGGCGGAACATTTGACTTTCTCGCTAATGGACCAGCGACGATTGCCAACATATCTACGGACGCTGGATCAATCAAAATCACCTCTACCGCTGGACTGCTGCAAACCGCACCCGGCAGCAACATCACCGCCCGCGAAGACGATGTCACAATATGGAATCAAAGCTTGCTCAAGACAGATAGATTGTTCGTAGGTGGAGGCACCACGATACAGGCTCTGGCATCTGTTGCCGGACTGGGCAACGTGAGCTTGATTAAGGGCGCCCTTGTGCTCAACACAGGCAAGCCGCCGAAGAGCAACGTCACCTATAGCACATCAGGTGGTGGCAGTTTGGACAATTATGGATTCGAGATAGATGCGATGCTCATTTCTGACATCGATCCGAAGCCAATTGCCTGCAATGCGACCAATGCCGCGGACTTCACTCAGCTTGAATCCGGCAATCTCAGTCTCGATAAGGGCAGCGTGTTGGTTGCGCCCGCAAAGGATCTTGTAATCGAGCACAATCGCGCCAAATTGAATACTGCAGCCAACGCCATTGTTCTTGTGATGGCTTCGAGCAACGGGCTGCATGTATATAATCTCCACGACGAGCGCAAGCATTCGGTGGTTGTTAACGCCGGATCCCACAGGCTCGTCCTTGCGCCAGGGCACCACATCACTCTTACGGACGGGCGAGTGCGATCCTTCGAGGATGTCAACCCCGCAGAAGCGATTGGTTATAGATCCATTGTTTCCCAAGAGCTGGCCCATGGTGACCGCGCATTTGTATCAGAGTTCTCAGGCGCATCGGCAATTGATGTTGTGAAACCTCTGCGGGCGTTGATGATTGCTGACAATCCGGAAGCACGACGGATCAGAAATCGCCTGTTGAAGACATCTGCGATTATCCTGCATCTCACTTCCGGTAAGCCGCCCTATCAACAATATCTCAAACCCCATCTCACAGCACTCAGGTAGCGCTGCGGTCTGAAGTCTCATCCAACCGATGACCGGCAGTCATCACTCCGAGATTGGCGGAGGATTGAATCACAGACGATGACAAATGGTCATCAAAATCAGCCGAAAATGATGACCGGCAGTCATCAAGGTATTGAGCTTATAAGTTTTCGCGGGCGCTAAGGCTCGAAGTAATTATTCGTCAGGAATTCCAGCATCTGGCGCCAGGCTTGTCCGCGGTGAGAAAGTTCGTGTTTTTCGTGCGACTCCAGCTCAGCGACAGTCTTATCGCGGTTGCGCAGGTAAAAGATGGCGTCGTAGCCGAATCCGTTTTCCCCGCGTTCTTCAAAACCTATGCGTCCTCTCCAGCGACCTTCGGTCGTGTGGAGAACGCTTCCATCGGGCGAGCAAAGGGCCATCGCACAGACGAAACTGGCGCCGCGCTGCGACTCGTCAACAGATGCCAGCTCTTGCAACAGCTTTTGACGACGGTCGGCAT
>DATNRC010000636.1:0-8644 GCA_036703705.1 Candidatus Obscuribacterales bacterium | reverse complement strand
CGCTCCCGTGCGTGCCAATCCCATGGCCGCGCGCTTGGCGATGCGCTCGAGCTGTTGCGAATTGAGCGGCGCATCGGTGGCGACGACAATGCAAATCGAGCCGTCGCGAAATGCGCTCGAGAGCTTCTCGCTCAAGAGCTTGCCCACAGGCACGCCGTCAATCTTCAACTGATGGCGATCGCCGTGGTTGCAGTTGACGAGCACACCAAGGGTGTAGCCGCCATCCGCTTCGCTCAAGACGCGAGATGATGTTCCGATGCCGCCTTTGAAGCGGTAGGAGATCATGCCCGTACCCGCTCCCACTCCGCCTTCAGCCACAGGGCCTGAGCTTGCCGAGTTGAGCGCGGCAAAGACATGCTCCTGTTTTACGTGCCGGCCGCGAATGTCGTTAAGAGAGCCGTCGTCGCACTCGCCGACAATCGGAATGTAGGTATCGTCCGTGATACCAATATCGGGATAGCGCTCGAGCATCCAGGCGACGGCAGCATCGTAGACGGCGCCCACGGAAAGCGTGTTGGTGAGAAGAATCGGCCCGTCGATCAAGCCGAGCTCTTTGATCCAGTCAAGACCGGTGACGCAGCCGTTGCCGTTGAGCACGAATGCGCCGGCAGTGACGCGCTGATTCCAGATGTCGCCGCTGTGCGGCAGCACAGCAGTGACGCCCGTGCGCACCGGCCCTTTTCCCGGCTCCAGCGCGCCCTCGCCAGCGACAATCGTAGCGTGGCCCACCTTCACACCGGGAACATCAGTTATGGCGTTGTGCGCGCCCGCAGTGAGGCTGCCGATGGACAAACCCAGCTGTCGGGGACGCGCGCGCTTCACATTTTTCTCCGCAATGGACTGACCTTGCGCAGAATGTACAACAGAGTGGGGCTCCTTGGCCACCTCATCCGGGTTGTCGAGACAACACGGGGCATTATCCGTGCCATGAGTCGGCACGCTTGATGCCATCTTCAGGCGACCGCGGCGCAAGAAAAGCCAAACCAAAGCCAGCCCCAGCGCCACAACGCCGATCAATGCCTTGCCGTCGAAATTGGCAAGAGCAATGGAAAGCATGTTGGCGAACATGACACATACTCCCTGGCTTAAGGCCATGTTTTTTTGACAGCACAAAGCCCGAAATGCACCGCGCATTTACGTGCTCAGCAGCTGTCTTTGTTTGATGATTGAGAGATAGAACGCTTTTCGGTTTCTTTTCGAAAAAGCTTGGCAAATGAATCGGAGGACGCCTGCAAGAATAGTTTTTTGAAACATGCAACTGCAATCGAAATCAGCACGTTTGCCGCCAAACTTGGATGGCAAATCGAAATTTGCGGTTCTTTTTTCCGATTTGGATCTGTTCACATTAAGCGCCGCCTTTAATGGCTAGCAGAGCCGCAAGAGCTGTGACGATCCGTAACTGCGCAAATGGTGATGTCATGGAAAGGCACTCACAAGGCTGAAAATCAGGCGTTTGTTGCATTTCAACCTGCTTGACAACCGCAAAAGAAGTGGCGCAAACCGGCTCGGCAAGCCATTCTTCTTGACATCCATCTTTCAGTCCTCAGGTTGTTTCTATTAGGTTTAGCTCGCATCTTTTCTTTCTTGTCCACACAAATTTTCGGAATCCAGGACACCATCAGCTCTCTTTAACTCATCAAGCCGTCATAACGACGCCACAGTTTGGCCGATATCACATTGGCCGAGCGGTGGCGCGGAAATGTTGGCAGCCAACAAGGGCCGGGCGGACAAACGCCTTGGCTCTGGAAGCGGTTTTGCTTCCGATAACGAAAAGAGGTAAACCCATGGCTCGTAAGTGTCATTTTCCTGATCGCAATCTGTGCTGCCCGGACGACCTGATCGCCGCGCTTTTCATCGACCTCGACGGCACCTGTGTAGTCTGCCAGCCGTATTACGACGGCGCGATCGATGAATTCGGAACGCTCATGCAGCTCTGCCGCCTGGCCACCAAGGAAGAGGCCATTCAGACTCTGAGAAGGGTCTATTACGGCAGCATGCCGCAGCGCGGTTTCGAGCGCGCTCGTTTCGGCGAGGCGATTGTCGAGGCCTACCACCAGCTTTGCACGAAGAGGCGGCCACCGCGGAAGGAAATCACGGCCATCTGCCAGAGCATCGGCAGCCGTCCGTTTTTCCGCCCGCCCGAGGTTTTCCCCGGCTGCAAGCCGGTTCTCTCTCGCGCTCAGCACAACTTCCTGCTTGTCGCCGTCACTGTCGGCGACTATGAAGTGCAGCGCTACAAGATGAAGCAGTCGGGTCTCGATCCGATCTTCGACGACCACATCATCACCGACACGGAGAACAAGCCGCAGGTGGTGCAGGAGTTCATCAAGGACGTCGGCATCCATCCGCAGTATTCCGGCTTCATCGGCAATTCGATGCGCTCCGACGGCGCTGTTCTTTCTGTCACCAACGTTCTCTACCTGCCTCTGGAGTCGAGCCTGGCCCGTCCCGAGGACAAATTCCCGGAGAACACGGGCTTCGAGCTCTTCCAGGCGCGCAACTGGGCCGAGTGCGAGCAGAGGGGCATCATGCCTCTCTTCCGCCGGCGCAGAAAGGCTATGGAAGAGACTGCCGACGCTTGCGCGTAAGCAGATCATTTTCTTGCCGCTCACAATGCGGTGCCGGGCACCGCACTGCTGATGCTGTTGTCACAGCAAGGAGGCAAATATGTCCCCGACAATCATCGGCTTTCTTGTCGCCGCGATGAGCTTCCTGGTGCTGCAGTTTATCGTTCTGCGGCACTTCCGCTCATTCACGCTGCCGGCCTTGCTCTTTGCTGTCGGCGGCGGATTGATGCTGGCGATCGCCTTCGGCGAGCCGGGGGCAACGCTCTACCAGCTCGGCTGGATGCTGGGGATGTCGTTGTGCGTTGCCATCGGCTTCATCGCCGGAATGGTCAAGCGCGATCGACCTCGGCGCTAGCGCAAGTCGAAAGCGATCGTCCCTTCATCGGGACGCCTTAATCCAGCTGATCGGACGTCAATTGGTGTGGGGGGCGATGGATTTGCATCGTCCCCGCATCAGGCGACACATCTGAGGAGACCTTTAGATTTGAAACGATACGAACAGGACCGGCCGCTCATGAGCCGCCGACTCAAGGAATACCAGCGCTTCTTAGGCAAATTCGGCCATGCTGCCGAACTTTCGCCGGGACGCTTCCGCAAGCGTCATCCCCTCGACTGCGGCCGGGCGCGCTGCCATCTTTGCCACGGCGAAAAGCTCATGGACCGTCTTACTCCTGCTCAAATCCGGGCGAACGAAGCATTTGCCCAGTCGGTGAAAGATATCGCCTGAACCGGGCTTCAGACGTCCGCAACAAACAAAAACGCCTTGCCGGCAGCCCCTTAGCGAGGGTTGCCGGCGAAGGTCGGAGGAAATGCTATGCTCAAATTTCTTCTCAGAATCGTGCTCACGGCAGCGCTCTTCTGTTTCGTCTTCCCCGAAGTCATCGATGGCGTGACCTTCCACGGCGAGTTCTGGCCGCAGGGAATCGGCTACGCGTTGGCTTTCGCCATCACGGCGTTCATCGTCAACGTGCTCATCGTCTTCGGCGCCGCCGCTTTCACAGTCGCGACCTTGGGACTCGGGCTCATTGTCGTCTGGTTTGCGCGCGTATTCCTGTTCTGGCTGGTCCCGGCCATTCAGCTCATGGTATTCGCGCACTACTTCCCCAGCCATTTCCAGGTGACAGGCTGGGTTCCGGCGATTCTTGCCGGTCTGCTGCTCATGGTGGTCAATATCCTCACCAATGAGATAACGGCGAAGAGCTCTTCGAGCAGATAATAAGCGCCCAGGCGCGCCATCGCTTCAATCTCTGAAGCAGCGTACGAGCGGGCGGCAGCCAGGGAAGTCTCTGTCTTCACGACATGCTTCCCTGGCTTTTTTTCGGCCCTCTTTGGCACCATATATGGTATCATCCGGAAAGAGTTTTCCAGCTGCGAGCTCACATCTGCGAGCACCTGGTCTCAAAGCCGCCTGTGTTCTGCCTGTTGATTCGTTTTCGATTTGCCTTTTCGGCAACAATGTTGTCAGGGTTGCCTGGCAGATTTGCCGGCCGGGAAACATACCGGGAGAGTGAGAAGGTCGGAAGCAAGATATAATTCTCAGGAAGTTGAAAGCCGTCGCCTGCCATGCATGCGGCTTGCCCAGCGAAAGGTGTTCTTTCGCATGTCATTAGTCGCTTAGGGAGCATAAATTATGCCTGACGTTCTCTGCCTGGGTGAAATTCTCGTTGATTGGGTCTCCACTACGGTCGGAGCAGAGCTCGATCGCGCCGAGCAATTCACCAAGGCTCCCGGGGGCGCACCGGCGAATACGGCAGTCGGTCTGGCACGACAGGGCATTGCCACGGCATTCATCGGTCGCGTATCCGATGATGAGTTCGGACGCTGGCTCAAAGCCGTGCTGGAAAAAGACGGCATTGACACGACGCTGACCATTCAGGATGCTGACGCGCAAACGCGCATGGCTTACGTGGTGACGACGGCAACCGGCGATCGCAAGCTGGCCGACTTCACGAAAATCGCTTGCGCCGATGCCCGCCTCAGGCCGGAAGACTTAAAGGAGGAGTTATTTGCCCACGCCAGCGTGCTGCACTTCGGCTCCATCTCCCTGATTGCCAATCCGGCAGCCGATGCGACGCGGAGAGCAGTGGAGCTGGGACGTCAATACGGCTTGCTCATCTCCTACGATCCCAATGTTCGCCTCGGCCTCTGGCCATCAAAGGAAGCTTGCCGGGAGAAGATTCTCGAGACTCTTTCCTGGGCGGACATCGTCAAGATCAATGAAGACGAATTGCATTTCCTCACTGGATCGCGTGAGCTTGCAAAAGCAGATGAGCTGAGAGAAACGCACAATATTCCAGTGCTCGTCGTCACTCTCGATCTGCGCGGTGCCTATCTGACAACCAAGCGCGGCAACAAATTGATTCCCGGTTTCCAGGTGAAACTGGTAGAGGCGACGGGCGCCGGGGATGGTTTTAACTCCGGCGTCATTTCCGGTCTTATCAACTTCGTTCGTCCCGGCGCTCAGCCTTTCGAGCAGCACAAAGGCGATCGCAGAAAAATTGTCGAAGCCCTCGAATTGCATGATCTCTCCGAAATCATTCGCAGAGCCAACGCAATCGGCGCTCTCACCTGCACACGTGCCGGAGCCATACCCGCCCTGCCGACGAAAGAAGAAGTAGACAGATTCCTTGCTCAGATGGCTGCTCAAACAACGGTCTGACTTCGAAACGCAGTCCGCGCAACAATTAGCGCGCCCCGCTCATCTTGGCAACACCTATTGCGACCGTTATCGGGCTGTTGCTATGGTCAAAGAACTTTACTTCCTCTTTTTCAGAACGAGTTCAACAGCGAGTCCACAGGAATATCTGCAAGCAGCTTTTGCACGCGCATTCGGCGTGCTAAAAGCGCACACCGTGAAAGCTCGCAGCGAACCGGCGTTCGATGACAAGCACGTCACAACCGAAACAAAGCACGACCCAGGTCGTCGGAGTAAACCATGATCTCCTCTGTCTATTTGATTATCGTGCCGCTCATCCTGGCACTCATTTTCTTTGCCCTGGGATCGGCCGCAGTGATCTCCAATCACACCGGCGGACATCCTCGCACGGGCTACTCGAGCAAAATCTTCTCCGGCATCGGATATCTCTTGCTCTTCTTGCAGGGACTCCTGATCATGCCCTTTCTCGAGGGCGCGCAGGAGTTCACCACTCTTCTTGTCAGTTGCATCTTCGGCGGGCTTGGCGCTTTCCTCCTCACCTGGGGTTTGAAAATGAAGCGCCGCAGCATTTCCCGCTAAGGAAGCGCGCAGCGCCTGAGGATAACTGCCATGAGATGCCTCATTACAGGGTTTGAACCTTTTGGCAGCGAGAAAAGCAACCCCAGCCAGGATGTGGTGAAAATGCTGCCTTCGCAACTGGGCAGAGGCACAAAGGCTGCTGATGTCGCTGGTAAAGTGCTCACCACCTGCGGATCATGCGCCTGGAGGGAGCTTGCCCGACCGCTCAGCAAGAGCGACGTCGTCATCATGCTGGGGCTTGCAAGCGGCCGCAAGAAAATCGGGCTGGAGCGATTCGCCCTCAATATTCGGGATTATCCGCTGCCGGACAACAAAGGGCACAAGCCGCAAAACCGTCCCATCGATCCTGCCTGCCCTCTTGCTCTCAAGACGGACATCGACGTCCGACTTCTGGCGAAGAAACTGAACGATCTTGGCCTGCCCTCTGAAGTCTCCAACCACGCCGGGTCGTTTGTCTGCAACGAGACATACTTCCGCGCTCTGCGCCATCAGGCTGACAATGGAAAACCGGGGGCGGTGCTCTTCGTGCATCTCCCCCGCGCAGGCAGTCTCTGCTACACCGCCTATGGTGCCAGAATGGCGAAAGGCATGTCTCCGGCAGTAAGACGGCAAGCCGGTCTCCGCATAATGAGCGAGGCCATCATCGCCATTGCCGAGAGCCTCATCGCCCGCCAGTCGAGGAATCGATCGCGCTAGAATTTCTGCCTGTCTTTCTATAGATTCCTTCGATTGCCGTCGAAGCCCGTCCATTCCTTTCTCTGGAATTCCCTGCGAAGCGCTTCGATTCCTCTTTCCACTATCTGGAATTCCCTGCGAAGCGCTTCGATTCCTTTCCACTCCCTGGAATTCCCTGCGAAGCGCTTCGATTCCTTTCCACTCCCTGCGATTCCCTGCGAAGCGCTTCGATTCCTTTCCACTCCCTGCGATTCCCTGCAAAGCCTTCTGCTCCCTCCAATTCCTTCGCGTCCATCGTCTCAGAACGGTCGGGTTCCGCAGCACAACTGCCGCGCGTTTCCTCAGTTGGCCTCTCGGGTGGAGCAAGCCGCTCTTGCTCTGCCCGGGGGCAACTTCGTTTGCCCTTTTCATTGCCGCCCTTCCAACTTGAGAGATGCCAAACGGGCATAATTTCAGCATCTCTGTCTCAGCGTTTTTCTTGAACCCCGCCCGGTGCCTGCTTTTCATTTGATTTTGTTTATTCTATAACTTATAGTATAGGCAAAAGTCAAACAAAGAGCCTATAATGAGTTTTTGGCAAATTTGATTGCCTGATACTGCGTGGCGAAGTGAGGAGCTTATGACAAGAGCGAGGAGTAATCAGACAGCACTGGCAACGATTATGAGTTTGGCGGTTGTTTCGGCAATAGCGCCAGGTCCCGCATCCGCTCAGTTGAAGCAGGCGCCGCCTGCTGTTGCGCCGCGCCCGGCGACACAATCCACGCCGGCAGCCAAGCCCGCCGATGACATAATAGCTTTGCAAACAGGCAAGCCCATCGTATCCAAGGGACGAACCTGGCAATCATTCACCGACTACATCCACCTCAATCAAGGGCAAGACCAGGCGCCGCTGACATTGACAATACTCAACGGTCCCGACAATGCGCCTGCTTTCGAGCAGTGCCGGATTACACTTGCCGGTCGCGATCTGGCAACAATGAAAGACTTCAAGAACCGCGCCCTCAACGTAGACCTCACAGGTGTTTTGGGAGTGGGCGACACGCAATTGATCGTCCAGGCGGTCGGCCCGGCAGGCGCGGCTATGAGCTGGAAGTTGACGAGCAAGAAAATCGTGGTCACAAGCGTCGATCCGACAACGATTTCCCCTGGCGACAAAATCAAGGTCAACGGCAAAAACTTTACTGCAAAGGCCCTTGTGTCCATCGGGCAGAAGTGGTGCAAAGTGACCCAGGCCAAGGAAACTCAGCTGCAAGTCACTGTTCCTGACGATGTTGAAAGCGGCAAGCAAAACTTGATCGTCACTGTAGGCGGTGTCAAAAGCGCGCCAATACCTGTGAGCGTAAAAGGGGCACCGCAAGTGAGCGGCATCGACACAATCTCCGCCCCTCCCGGACAGCAAGTGACCATATCGGGCAAAGGTTTCTCCACCAAAGCAGCTGACAATATCGTCACTTTCAACGGCACGCCCGGCACTGTCGTGAGTGCGTCAGCCACCAGCCTCACTGTCGTTATTCCCGAGATTGCCTATCCGCAATGGAATGTGCAAATCAAAGTAAAGACCAACGGAGTTGAGTCAAAAGGTGACACCACCATCAACGTCCAGCAGCGCGTCATACCCAACGACGGCGTGCCCGAGTCCTGATTTATAAGGGCTTATGCACAATTCGCGCATAGTCAATGGTCTGCAAGCGTCCTTCCAAGTGGTTGTACTTGATCGCCTTACGCTGCTCGTCCATGCAATCAATTTGCCGCAGAGTTCCGTTTCCATGCATTTGGTTCGACATCAATTCCGCGAATTGTGTCACTACTTCCCCTTACAAATTGTCGAACCTCATTTTGAAGTACCCTAGACCGTAGATTGTCGGTAGACGTTATTTCTTCCCGTCCTTGTGACTCCTTTATGTGCGCTGCTCTTAGCCTGTCGGCTTTTGCTTTCGAAGCATTATTGAGTTGTTCATAGCAGATCGCTCGTAGGTCAAGCGCCCAAACATCGTCGGGATCTACCCGCAAGAGGAGTCCAAGTAAATGCTCTGTTCCGGCATAATCTTTCAAACAATAGGCTAGCAAAAAGGCTCGCGCACGCAAGAATTCGAGGACCTGATTGTCAGCTATTGGTATGTTTAACTTGAATAGTATATTTTCGGCGCACACTGAAGCATGAAGCGCT
>DATNRC010000635.1:0-5827 GCA_036703705.1 Candidatus Obscuribacterales bacterium | reverse complement strand
GTCGCTTTACAGTTTGGCTGGGACCTGGAGGAGACATTGACCCAACTTTCAGTCAAAGCCGGATGCGGGCCGCATGGCTGGAAAAGCGACGCTAAATTCGATGTTTTTCGGGCAGAATCATTTGAAGAGTCGATTTTTGCGATGGGAGACGAATAGTGGCTGAAGGCGATCCGGTGAGAGTACTTTTGGCGGAAGATGACGAGCCGACCCGGTTCTGGTTGAAGCTGACGCTGCAGCAAGCCAAGGGATATGCTGTGGTCGGCGTGGCCGGCGACGGAAAAAGCGCTGTGGAGATCTGCAACGAGCAGAAACCCCGCCTGGTCTTGATGGATATTGGGATGCCAATCATGGATGGTGTGGAAGCATCGCGCCGCATCAAAGAAACCATGCCGGACACGAAGATAATCATGTTCACCTCTCATGACAGCGATGATTCGGTGTTTGCCGCGCTGGCAGCAGGTGCTGACGGTTACTGTTTGAAAACCCTCACTGCCGAGCAGTTGCTTAAGGCCGTTTCCAGCGTCATGGATGGCGCTGCCTGGCTCGATCCGGGGATCGCTCGCCGGGTCTTGCGGGCGGCTTCAAGAGGCGCGCCTCTTCCGGAACAGGAGGAGGAGAAGGAGGAAAACAATCCGTTTGCGCTCTCCCAGCGGGAATTGGAAGTTCTGACCCTGCTGGTCGAGGGACTGAGCAATCAGCAAATTGCGGACAAACTTTGCCTGGGAACAGAAACGATTAAAACGCATATGCGTCACATAATGCGCAAGCTTTCAGTGTCCGATCGCACTCAAGCAGCGATTAAAGCTATGCGCGAGGGGATTGTCTAGGGCCTAAGGGCGGGTTCAACCGAGGATTCTGGAAGCAATAATCACTTGCTGGATTATGCATTGCACGGCCGTAAAGAGCAAGAATATCAGTGTGTGATCCTGATGAGCGCAGCGTGACAGCTCCGCCTCGATAGAGGGGATGGCACGGGCCTTATCAAATGTTGTCAAAAGATTCCCCGGAATCATGAGACGGGGATTGGTGCGCCATAAGCCGTAACTGAACAGATCTTCTGAATTGGTGTCAATTACTGCCAGCCGCAAGCCAGGAAGAGACAGCTTCTTGCAGTGTTCGCTGATGACAAGTGCAAGCTCGGGATTCGTCTTTGCCACCTCTTCGAGGGCGACGAAGCGCGCTTTGAAATACCTTTGCTCGGCCCAATCTAACACCAGGGGCAGTAGCATGACGAAGAGCACATTCCAGCACAGAGTAAGGATGGCCGATCCGCGCGCTCCTATTTCTCCAATCGTTACCCAGCGCGCAACCGGAAAAGTCAAAAGCACGCCTAGAGCAAATGTTGCCAGATAGTAAAGATTCAGAACTCGGGATGGTCGGATTGCTTTCATCGGAATGTAGTCCGAGGTTTGGCCTCAGGTGATGATTTATCCGAGATCTTTGTTCCCGCCTGGATTGCGCGCCAAACTTTGGATCTCCCGCTGACATCTCTTAATTAACGTATAATGAGGGGCACCCGAAATCTGGTTGTCAATGTGGCTAAGAGCAATTCCCTGACCGAATACAAAGCTTTCGCCGCCGAATGGTTTCGTGCGCTGGATATCAAAAGAGCAAACAATGACGAAGAGCGTTTGCGTGATATTGCTAAGTCGACAGACGATGAAATTCTGCGGCGCTGGTTGTGGAAGATTTGCATCATTTCGGTGCCGGTGGCTTATCTGGTGCTGCCTCTGGTTGTAAGCATTTTGCAAGTTTTTCTGTGGGGGCCTGTTGTCAGCCTGCTCTGGTTTGCAATTCAGGCAGCCATGGGGTTAGTCTTTGTACTATTCTTGTTGACGCTTTATTTCACCTTCTTGAAAGAAGGACAGAATTAACGCCGCCGGTTTGCCGATAGTATTTTCCCGCCAAACTCATTACTCCAGCCTGAAGGAAAGCAAATGACAGTGCGCAGCGTTGACGATCTTGTCCTTGCCTCCCAGCGATCGTCCGTCTCGTTGGTGCGGTTTATTTTCTGTGATCTCAGCAGTATTGTGCGAGGAAAGACTACGCGGGCGGATCGTGTTAGAGAAAGGGCGGAGTGCGGCATCGGGCTCGTCAAGGGAACGCTCGCCATGAATATGCTCGATCAATTGCAGAGCGACACCGGATTCGGTGCTACAGGTGAAGTGCGACTGGTGCCCGACATTGAAAGCTGGGTTGTGCTTCCTTATGTCGAAAATCAGGCGGCGATGATTTGCGATCTCATTGAGCTTGATAGAAGCCCGTGGGCGTTGTGCCCGCGCAGCTTGCTCAAGAGCCAGATCGCGATTGCCAAAGAGGCCGGTGTCAGCTTCCAGGTTTCCTTCGAACCGGAATTCATGCTCGGCAATACTCTTGACGGTACTTTTACTCCAATCGACAAGGGGCTTTGCTTTTCCACCGAGGGCATGAACAAAAGCGCTCGCATAATCAACCGTTTCATTGAAGCGCTCGATAAGCAAGGAATCGAAACCGAGCAATATTATCCGGAGCTGGGTCACGGTCAGCATGAGCTGAGCATCAAACATGCATCAGCCCTGAAAGCCTGCGACCGGCAGATTTACTATCGCGAAACCTTGCGTGGTATCGCTAACGAATGCGGACTGGAAGTCTCCATGGCACCGAAGCCTTTTGAGAACCAACCTGGCAATGGCTGCCACGTGCACATATCGGCATGGGACATGTATGGCGAACGTAACTTATTCTGGGCAGAAACTGGCTTGAGCGACTTCGGCCGCCAGTTCGTCGCCGGCCTTTTGCATCACATGCCCGGTTTGCTGGCGCTCACATGCCCTTCAGTCAATTCGTACCGGAGATTGAAACCAAGCAGCTGGAGCTCGGCATTCACGTGTTGGGGTTTTGAGAACCGCGAGGCGGCGGTGCGCGTGCCCTCAGTCTATTGGGGCCAGGAGATGGCGACGACCAATATTGAGATCAAATGCGTGGACAGCACTTGCAACCCCTATCTCGCTCTGGCGGGGATTATCGCCTGCGGCCTCGATGGGGTATCAAAAGGGCTCGTGCCACCAGATCCGGTGGAGGGCGATCCGGACAGCTTAAGCGAGGAAGAGCGCGAAGCTCGAAACATTCGCCGCTTTCCCACTTCTCTTGCGGACGCAATTGTAGAACTCGAAGAGGATGAGCTGTTGATGAAGATGCTCGGACCTCAGCTCGCCGATACATACATCGCCGTCAAGACGTCTGAGTGCGGTGCTTTTGGCGGAGCCAACACACAATTCGAACTTTTGCAGCATAGGGCGCGCTTTTGACGACAAATGAAGATTGACCTCAGCCGGGCCATAGTCATCGACCAGCATTGCCATGCCATACGCGAAGGCTACCTGCAAATGGACGAAATCAGCTTGCGGCGGTGTTTCACTGAAAGCAGATCGCTGAAGATGATCGAGCAGCATGTGCAATATGGTTTGCATTACATGGACATGCTCAATCAGCTCGGCCGAGTTTTCGATGTGCACGGTGAACGGCATTATCTGGAACTGCGTCAAACCATGCGGGAGTATGACCACATCAACTGCTTGTTCGACGACGCATCGCTCGGCGCATTTATCGTTGATGATGCATTCGCAACCGGCGAAACGATGAGCCTCAGGAAGATGTTCGACCTCTGCCGCCGGCCGATTTATCGCTGTCTAAGACTGGAGACGATTCTCGAATCGGCAATTGCCCATGCCGAGTCATTCCAGGAGTTGATGACCGTCTTTGCGAAATCGCTTGCCGCATCGTACGAAGTAAAAACTGTCGCTTTTAAGAGCATTTGCGCATATCGAGGCGGGCTGACCATAGATCACATAGTGGAGAAAGCGGCTGCGGAAGATTTCGCCAATCTGAAGAAGGAGATGCAGCGGCAGCAGCAGCCGTTGCGCATTGAGAGACGCCCTATTTACCATTACGCCCTTCTGGATGCATTCGAGCTTGCCGGACAATTGAATTTCCCGGTCCAGATTCACACGGGCATTGGCGATTCCGATGAAGACCTCAGGGAGGCCAACCCTCTTTGTATGCGGGAATTGTTTGAGTCGAAGAGGTTTTCGCAGACCCAGTTCGTATTGCTCCACTGTTACCCCTTTGTCCGCGAAGCTGCTTATCTCGCAGCAATTTATCCCAATGTTTATATGGACCTTTCGCTTGCCGCTTTCCTCGCATCCACCGCCATGGAAGAGATCCTGCATGAAGCATTGTCTGCCGCTCCATCGAGCAAGATTCTGGCCGCCTCGGATGGCCATAGCACGCCGGAGACTCACTGGTTTGGCTGCCTGTCGCTGAAACGCTCGCTTTCCAATGTGCTCGACCGGCTCGTTGGGCGCGGTTACATCACTGTGGAAGATGCTACGGGCATTGCCGGACGAGTACTCCACGGCAATGCCCGACGGCTTTACAGCTTGGAAGGACTTGTTTAGTCCTAGAAATCGATGAGAACTACCAGTTGGCTCTAATGACCCACATGAGTTCTGATTCCCCAGACGTGCATCGCACTCTGGACGTCTCCACCGTGGGCCGAAGTCCTATTTGCGACAGATGTTTGAAAACCTTGCGCGCCCATGATGTCGGCGGCAGCGGTCCATACTCCCCATAGTGAACGCCAAACATCATGATGACGGCGCTGTTTTCACCCCTCTGTGTCGCTCTTCTAACAAGGTTTGGCACCTGGTTGATTATTCTTTCGGCTTCGGCCCAATCGTTCATCTCCTGATTCTCGTCTTGTCTTGAGGCAGCCTGTCTGGCCCGGGAACTCATCTTTCGTAACGAATCCAGGCTCGGCGGAGGAGCAGGATTGGCTTTCTGTTGTGATGACTCCCACTCTGCCCGATCGCTATGGGGACTGCGAAGTCGGATGCTGCCCGGAGCAAATCCTTGCCTGGGCATGGCATCACTCTGGGATGGTCCGGCGACCCGGAAAGAATTCAGGGTTATCACTTGACCGTTCATCTTTGGAACCTCGCATCTGTTTGACGCTGTTAAGATTAACCGCGAAGCGGGGCAGCAGCAATGTGCATTTACGCAAGAATTCAAAACCCCCACACAGCGGCGATTTTTGGCTGTGATAGGAAATTTTTGGCAGGGTCAACCGATATCGTTTGAGCATTCCGGGGGGATTGCCTGGCAGGGTCAACCGATATCGTTTGAGTATTCGGGGGTGACTGCCTGGCAGGGTCAACCGATATCGTTTGAGTATTCGGGGGTGAGCGATCGCTGACAGATGAGGCGCAAAGATCGGGCGCGACTATCTGCTCATTGGGACAGATCAATCTGATAACCGACACGGTGGACCGTCTTAATTATGGAAGGCTGCCCCTCGCTATCTATTTTGTTCCGAATTCTAGTTATGCAAACGCGCACAGTATCAGGGGATGCGTCCAGGTCGGACGGCCACACGCGAGCAAACAGGGCGTCCACACTGAAAACATCATTCGGATTGCGCAAGAGGAACTCCAGAAGCGCCACCTCTTGAGGTTGAAGCTTCACCTCTTGCCCATTCTTCTTTACCTGCTTGGTGCGCGTATCGAGCGCCAGAGTGCGCGTTCTCAAGACAGGGTCGTAAATTGCGGCTCGCCTTCTCACCAGGGCATTGACGCGCGCTGACAGCTCGCGCATATCGAAAGGCTTCGTCAGGTAATCATCGGCGCCGGTATTCAGCCCAGCCTCGATGTCCGCGACAGTGTCTTTGCCTGTCAACATCAAGACAGGCGTCATGTTTTTCTGGGAGCGGAATTGTTTTAAGAGCTCAATGCCGCTTACATCAGGCAAAGACCAGTCCAAAATAATCAAGTCATACTGGCACAGACGCATT
>DATNRC010000634.1:0-17818 GCA_036703705.1 Candidatus Obscuribacterales bacterium | reverse complement strand
AGGGGTGTTGCCTTAGCGCCGGTTTCTCGCACCATTTCAGCCAAGGCTTCAGGGCTGTGACTGGCTCTTCGCGTGGACGCTTCGCCAAGAAACACTCTGTCGTCCGGGCGCAACAATGAATGAATAAGCGTTCGCGCGTCTTTCGTGCCGAAACAACTCATCACAAACACCCTTTCAGCAGTGGGGAAATTGGCATCCAGCGCCAAGCGCAGGGCCTGCGCCCCGGCGGGATTGTGAGCACCATCCAGAACAATCTGGTCTTTGCGCATCTTTTCTTGAATGAGTTGCAGCCGCCCCGGCCAACGAACGCTGGCGAGTCCGCGCTCCAGTGCCGCAACCGAAATCCTGTCCATAAGGGCAGCGGTAAAGTTGCAACCGATGCGAGAAGCGGCGATTGCCGTCACCGCGGTAAGCGCATTCAGTTGTTGATGAGCGCCAATTAAAGCGAGGTGTTGCGCAATCAAATTCGGCGGGAAGAACGACCGTATACGTGACATATCAGTAAGGTCTATGCACACGCCCGTGTCGGCGGTCAAAATCTGATCGGGGAAAGAACAGACAAGAAGCGGCGCCCCCACTTCTCGCGCTTTCTCCTCCAGCTCGTGAAGCGCGCTGCCTCCGCACGCCGTCACAACAGGAACACCAGCTTTGATGATGCCTGCTTTCTCCCGCGCAATCTTCGCAACTGTGTCGCCAAGGATCTGAGTGTGATCGAGAGAAACGTTTGTCACAATCGATGCGAGAACATTTTTCAGAATGTTCGTGGCGTCATATCTTCCGCCCAAGCCGACTTCATAGACCGCCACATCCATTTGTTTTTCCGCGAACAAAAAGGCTGCCATTGCAGTTAGAAATTCAAACCATGTGAGCGGCCCCAAATCGCTATGGCGAGCGCCAAAGTCCTCAGAAAGCGCGCGCACCCTGCTCGCCAGGTCCGCGAATTCGTCATCGGTAATTGCGCGACCGTCGATATGAAATCGCTCGTTCCATCTCAATAAATGAGGACCCGTAAATCGTCCCACTCGCAGCCCAGCCGCTCGCAACACGCTGTCTAAAATGGCTGCAGTTGAGCCTTTGCCGTTGGTGCCACCGACATGAAAGCAAGGAATTTTGTCCTGGATGTTTCCCTGCTCGGCCATGAATAGCTCAATCCGAGCCAGAGTCGGGCGCACAAGCGTGGGAGCAAGGCTTTCTAAATAGGTGATAGATTGAAGATAATTCATGGGATTGCCTGAAGATTCCAGAGTTGTTGAAATGGGAGCGCAAATTATAACCACCATTGTAATCAATGATTGGTGCTAATCTTTTTGCCTGTAACGAGATGAGGAGTCAATGACGTGGCGCTATTTACCCGCCAGGACACCGTAGAGTCCAACCGTATTTATGACGGCTATATCATCAATTTGCGAGTCGATACGCTGCGTTCGAACGAGGGTTCGGAAACGACCAGAGAAGTCGTCGAGCACAACGGCGGCGTCGTCATCATATGCCAGCCCGAGCCGAGCAAGGTCGTCCTCATCAGGCAATATCGCTATGCCATCGATGAGGAGCTGCTCGAGCTCCCCGCCGGGCGCATTGAGCGCGGAGAAGATCCATTTCTTGCCGCCAAAAGGGAGTTGACGGAAGAAACCGGCTATATCGCCGAGACCTGGTGCGAGCTTTCACGAATGTACTCGGCGCCGGGCTTCTGCAGCGAGCTTCTCTATTTGTATCTGGCAACGGACGTGCGCCTCGGTGAAAAATGCCCGGACTACGACGAGCACACTGAAGTGATGGTTTTTCCCATCGACGATGCCTGGGAGCTTGTCATCAATGGCCATGTTCGTGACGCGAAGACGGTGGCGGGCATAGGTTTGCTCGCCAATCTGGCGAAGATAAGCGGCGGCTAATAATACATAGCTAATTAAGACTTATTTGACTGCATCCTGACGGTGCTATACTTTTGCGCGTCAGTCAGCGACAGTCAGCTTTGAGCGCATGTTTGCAATCGTTGACAGGCAACGGTCATAGCTAAGGGGTTACCATGAGCAACAAGAAAGAATCCACCGGCATCAACCTGCCTTTGGCCGGAATGGTCTTTGCCGGAGTGCTGAGCGCACTCATCGTGGGGGCAAGCTTCGACATCATCAAATACTGGCCGCAACCTCAAAGCGTCGAACCCTACTTCGGCTTCGAAACAGGCATCTGGTGGGGTCTGATCGCAGGCGGCGTAGTCGGTCTCGTGATTGGATATCTGACCGACGATTCCCATTTTTCAAGGGAAGAGCGATAAACGCTTTTCATACACAATTCGTTGCTTTGTCTTGTCAGCCGCATTGAGCCATGTTAGCCTGCGGCTGTCTTTGCATTTTCGGCAGAGATGTTGCCGTGCTGCTTACTTCTAAACCGGCAGCGATGGCTAAATAGGTCGGGGCTTTCGCACGTCGAGCAAAGTCGAGCAATGATTATATCGAATCGCCAGCCAATCTCAGCGAATTCAGATCGCAACCGCGGTCATCATCACCATCATTTCCTCCCGGAGCGGCCTGACCACAGCTGACGAATTGACGTACAGAAACTGTTTCAGAGCCCGCTCCGGCGGGCTCTCTTTTTGCGCACTTTTCATTTGAAAGAAGGTACTTATGCCAAACGATCCCCAGACACCGACAAACCTCAACTCTTCATCAGCTCTTCGCACGAAGCCGGAATCCTCCAACAACGCTCTTCCCGGCAGGTCAGCCTCACCACCTCTGCCACCAACAGCCACAGCATTTTCACCAGCAACCACAACCTCTTCACCAGCCGGAATTGCTTCTTCCCCCTTTGCCTCATCAAAGAGGCAATGCGAAACATCACTGAGGGCAAAGTCCGACGAGTTCTTAAAACTCACCATTCCCACCGGGCGCATCCAGGAGAAAGTGCTCTCTCTGCTTGATCAAATAGGAATTCAATTTCTCTCCAGCGGCAGATCCTATCGTCCCGTTTCGTCAGATCCGACTATCGAAGCAAAAATGCTCAAGTCGCAAAACATTCCCGCGCTCGTATCTCTGGGCCGGCACGATTGCGGCTTTTGCGGCTATGACTGGATTGTGGAGCAGAACGCAGATGTTGTCGAGCTTCTCGATCTCAAATTCGATCCCGTGCGACTCATCGCTGCCGTACCTGAGGAAATGCAGGATTTGCTGACAACGCCGGAGGTCGCTCAAGGCAAAACGCTTGTTGTCGCATCAGAATACAGACGTCTGGCAACAGAGTTCATTGCCGGGAAAAATCTGAATGCCATCTTCGTGCGCGCCTTTGGAGCAACGGAAGCCCTGCCGCCCGAAGATGCCGACATGATCATCGACAACACAGCGTCCGGCACAACATTGCGCCACAACCGGCTGGTGATCATTGATGAGCTGATGCGTTCCACAACGCGCTTCATCTGCAATAGAGAAGCGCTGAAGAATCCAGTCAAGCGCAAAAAGCTGGAAGAAATGGCGATGCTCATGGAGAGCAGCTTGCGAGCACGCCAAAAGGTGCTTCTGGAAATGAATGTTGCCGCGGACGACCTTGAGCGTCTTGTGCAAGATCTTCCCTGCATGAGGGCACCAACGATCTCCAAGCTGTACAACAGCGACGGTTATGCGATCAAAGTTGCAGTGCCAACGGAAGAAGTGGCCGCATTAATACCACGCCTGGTGAGCCTTGGCGCCCGCGATGTTCTCGAGTACCGCGTGGACAAGATTGTTTTGCGTCAGTAAAGGGAGGATGAGGACATGGTGTTACCCAAATCAGCCGTTATGGCGCTCAACTCATACGAGACTCCCGAGGAGGATCGAGGGCGATTTATCAGATTGGACTTCAATGAAAACACATGCGGATTTCCGGATTTGCTCACGAGCCGAAGCTGTGATAATGCCAATATCTATCCGGAGTATGGCCGGGTCATTGCCCAGTTTGCAAGCGCATTCGGCATCGATCGCCACCAATTGATTCTAACCAACGGAAGCGACGAGGCCCTTTCCCTAATTGCGCAAACGTTCATCGAGCCGGGACAAGATGCGGCACTGATATCCAAGTCGACTTTCTGCATGATAAAGCAGACGCTTCTTCTTTCCGGATCGAAAGTGGCTGAAATTCCAGTTACAAATGATCTTCACTTCGATCTTGATGCAATTGACGATGCTCTCAAGCGAATTCAACCCAAGATCGCCGCATTTGCCTCACCCGACAATCCTACCGGCGCAATATTGCCATTCGCCATTTTACGGTATTGGCTCAACACCTTCGGCAACACATTATTCGTCATCGATGAAGCGTACGCTGAGTATTCCGGACAATCCGCAATTGACCTGGTTAGAGATGTCGACAATTTGTTGATCGTCAAAACATTGTCAAAAGCCTGGGGGCTGGCAGGGCTTCGCCTGGGTCTAATCATCGGCAATGCTTCTTTGCTCACGTCCATCTCAACGGTGCGAATGCCGTATTCAGTGAACTCGGCGGCGTTGGCAGCCGCAACAGCTCTGCTGCCGGAGAAAGAGCGCGTCCTCTGCGCAGCCCGAGAAACGATGAGACGCAAGAAAACAGTTGTGGACGAAATTCGCGCGCTTGGTTTTCAGATAAACGAAGGAAAAGGCAACTTCTATCTCTTGAATGCCGGGTCACAAGCCGAGTGTCTGACTTCCTACCTGCGGGAACAAGGCATTCTCGTGAGGAATCGTTCGCAAAGAGCCTCTTCCGATGACAGCCCTCTCTGGGGGATGATCCGCATAACAGTGGGCACCGCCGAAGAAAACGAACAGTTGATTTCCGCAATCAGACGATTTCTAGACTCGACAACCTCAAATCCTGCTGCATGGACTCCATCTTTCGCAGCGAACGGCACCGCTTCATCAACTCCATCCGTCGCAGCGAACGGCACCGCTTCATCGACTTCTTTCGTCGCTGCGGAACTTACTCCAGCGCGGTCGTCCGTCGCTGCGCCAGCTGTCAGCACGTCAGTATCCTCAGTCCCGGTAATTATTTCGAACAAGCGCGTCGGACGCTACGTTCGAAAAAGCAAGGAAACGCAAGTGGACATAGAGATTGCTTTGGATAACCAGGGTGTGAGGAACATCAAGACTCCATTGCCTTTCCTTTCGCACATGCTCGACGCCTTTCTCTGCCATGGCTCATTCGCCGCAGAAATTTGCGCAAACGGAGACATCGAAGTCGATCCGCACCATCTGATTGAAGACACTGGCATTGTGCTCGGCAAATCGATCAAGGACGGGCTGAGGGCTTTCACCGGCATTCGCCGAGCTGCCTCATTCACTTTTCCGATGGATGGCAGCCTGGCTTCCGTAAGCCTCGATCTCTGCGGCCGAGCCAATCTTGTCTGGAATGTCAAATTTGGCTTTCACCCGGTTGGCGGGCTCGATCCCAATTTGTTCCGCGAGTTCTTCAAGGGTGTCGCCGATGGTCTTGGCGCCACCATTCACGTGAATGTTCCATATGCCGACAACGACCACCACGTCACTGAAGCAATTTTCAAGGCATTCGGCCGGTCTTTGAATGAAGCTACGCGCCCACTGTCTGAGAGAAACGACAGGCTAAGCACCAAGGGGATGTTTGATGAGCAGTAGACAAACAATGAGCAGAGAAGTCGATCTTATAACCGCCGGCGGTGGCAACATCGGCAGCGTGAAAAGATGCTTTCAACGTCTGGGAGTGAGCTGTCGTGAAATCGACGATCCGGCAATGATTTCAGGAACCCGCCCGCTGGTGTTGCCGGGCGTCGGAGCCTTCGGCTCGGTGATGGTCAATTTAGAGCAAACCGGAATTGCCAACCGCTTGCGCCAAGTCGTTTCGTCCGGTACTCCCTACCTGGGAATCTGCGTCGGGCTCCAGGTTTTACTCTCTGACAGCGAAGAATCGCCTGGTGTCCGCGGACTGGATCTAATCAAAGGTCATGTCGTTCGGTTTAACAATGGGAAGGTGCCGCAAATTGGCTGGAATAAAGTGACGAGGCGCAGTCCGCCAACAACAAGATTCTTGTCTGAACGAGGCGATCTCAATGAGGGATATGCATATTTCGTCAACTCATTCTATGCCATCCCTGAGTCACCGGATGCAATATCGTACTCCGCTCGATACGGCAACGTTTTTGCAGCAGCCCTTTCATCAGCGAATATCACTGCTTTTCAGTTTCATCCCGAGAAGAGTGGTGAATTCGGCATAGCTATTTTGGAGGACTGGCTCAATGACGTATTCTAATTTATGGAAGCCCGCGCATTTCGATTTGTGCAAGCCCGCGCATCGAGACTTATGCGAGCCGCCGCAGTCTGATTTGTGCAAGCCCGCGCATCGAGACCTATGCGAGCCGCCGCAGTCTGATTTGTGCAAGCCCACGCATCGAGACTCATGCGAGCCGCCGCAGTCTGATTTGCGGTCTGGGCATTCTGATTCATGTATGCCCACTCAGTCTGATTTGTGTAAGCCCGCGCATTCCGATTCATGTATGCCTACGCAAGCTCCTGCGCATTCGGATTTGTGCAAAAGGATAATTCCCTGTCTTGATGTGGCGAACGGACGCACGGTAAAGGGCGTGCGATTCGCGAATCTACGGGACATCGGTGATCCCGCGGTGCTGGCCGCTGAATACGAACGTCAGGGAGCAGACGAGCTGATGTTTCTCGATATCACAGCCACCAAAGATAATCGCTCGACCATGACCCAAGTCGTGACTCGCGTCGCCGAGCAGCTTTCCATCCCCTTCTCGGTTGGCGGCGGCGTGTCCTCACTAGAGGATGCTCGGAGATTGCTCGAGTGTGGTGCCGACAAAGTAACTGTGAATTCAGCCGCCGTTCGCAATCCAAAGTTGATCGCCGAAATCGCCGAACGATACGGTTCGCAGAGTTGCGTTCTGTCCATAGATGCGCGGAGACAGAAAGACAGCGGTGAGTTCGAGGTTCTCATTGCGGGTGGATCTATTGCCACCGGGCGTGATGCACTTTCATGGGCGCGCGCAGGTGTGAGATTGGGCGCGGGCGAAATCTTGCTCACGTCATGGGACAAAGACGGAACCTTAAGCGGCTTCGACGTCGAGATGGTAAGTCTATTCTCTCGCGCGCTGCCGGTGCCGGTCGTTGCTTCAGGCGGTGCCCGCGGCCCGCAATGTTTCATCGATGTATTTCAGAGCGCAGGCGCCGATGCCGCTCTGGCGGCAACCATCTTTCATGACGGAGTATGGACAATTTCCGCCCTCAAACAACAAGTACAGCAAGCAGGAGTAAACGTCAGACCATGTTAGTTCCAAGCATAGACATAATGGACGGCAAAGTCGTCCAGCTTAGGCAGGGACAAGAGCTCGTGCTCACAATCGATCGCGACCCCGTGGAGCTGGCGCGCGAGCTGAACAGATATGGAGAGATTTGCGTAATCGACCTCGACGCAGCCATGGGAAAAGGCAATAACTTCGCGCTTGTGAAGCAAATCTTGAAGGCCGCCGACTGTCGTGTCGGTGGCGGCATAAGGGACGTCGAGACTGCCACCGCGCTTTTGAAGGCCGGGGCCCGGCGCCTCATTTTTGGGACAGCGGCTTCGCCTGAGTTGATGGGAAAGTTCGCACCCCAATTTTGCATGGTTGCCCTCGACAATCGTAACGGAGAAGTTGTGGATCGCGGTTGGCAGAATAGAACCGGAGAGTCCGTCATCGACCGCGCCAATCGCCTGAGTGATTATTGCAATAGTTTCCTGCTCACCTTCGTTGAAACTGAGGGCAGCATGCATGGAATGGACGTGGAGACGGCGGCTGATCTTGCTCGCTCGCTTCCCAAACCACTGACAGTGGCAGGCGGTGTCCGCAGCACGGAGGAAGTAACGGAGCTGGCTAGACGTGGCATCGACGCCCAAGTTGGCATGGCACTTTACACGGGCGCCATCGATCCTGCGACAGCCTTTGCGGAAAGCGTGTCTTGCAATGCCGACGGACTCATCCCGACAATAGTGCAGGACGAAAGAGGAAATGTTCTCATGCTTGCCTACAGCTCAAAAGATTCGCTCATTTTCGCCCTTTCCAGGGGAGTAGGCGCATACTTCAGCCGTTCACGACTAGAGCTGTGGGAGAAAGGATTGACCTCCGGTGCCACCCAAGAATTGATATCGTGTCGCACGGACTGCGATCGCGACGCAGTCATTTTTACCGTGCGCCAGAAGAAAAAGGCTTGTCATACAGGTGCTTACAGCTGTTTCGATCAATCTTCGCCAACTAAGCCTTTCACAATTGATGGGCTCTTTGACACGCTCAAAGCGAGGAAAAGCTGCCTGCCGGAAAACAGCTACAGCGCAAAGCTGTTTCGTGATAGAAGCTTGCTAGAGAGCAAACTCAGGGAAGAGCTGGAGGAGGTGATTTCGTTCAGTTCCAAAGACAATCTTCGCTGGGAAATAGCCGATTTGATCTTCTTTCTCTCAGCTCTTGCGGTTGATGAAGGAATTGAATGGAAAGACATTGAACTTGAACTGAAGGCGCGCGCAAAATGATACCAATTTACAAAAATGACGATGCACATTCCTATTTGAAGGCTCAGCAAAAGGAGTTGAACTCGGGCGGCGGCAAGCTGTCTGATGTTGTCCGTGAACTCATTGAGACAGTCCGCACAAGTGGAGATGTCGGACTGCAGGAGATTGTCCGGCGGCTTGGCGATCCGCTGCGCGCGAACTTCCGGCTCACTGAGAGGGAAATCGAAGACGCAGTTTCACGCCTGCCTGCGGATCGCAAAAGCGTCATACAGCGCGCAGCCGATCGCATTGAAGCATTTGCGAGTAAGATTCGCGCCCAGCTTCAACCGGGTCGAATTGATTATGACGAATTTTCAGTCGGCTTCGCGTTTGCAGCAGTTGAGAGTACCGCATGTTATGTGCCAGGAGGCAACTTTCCCCTGCCTTCGACAGCGTTGATGACGGCAATCACTGCCAGAGTTGCCGGCGTTAGGCGCATCTTGATTGTCTCGCCGAAACTCACCGATGAAGTCGTGTATGCAGGCACTCTTGCAGGCGTGAAGGAATTTTTTCAAGTGGGCGGCGCTCAGGCTGTCGCTGCTCTCGCCTTTGGAACAGAATCAATTCCGAGGGTGGACATGATTGTGGGTCCAGGTAATGCCTATGTCACTGAAGCCAAAAGACAGTTGCAAGGAATTGTAGGAATAGATGCGCTTGCCGGTCCGAGTGAAATCGCAGTCTTAGCGGATGAATCGGCCGATCCGAAATTGATTGCAGCAGATCTGCTGTCTCAAGCCGAACATTCGCCGGACGCACGCGCCTACCTTATAACATCGGCCGACTCTCTAATCGAACCGACAATCTGTGCGTTGACGGAGCTGGTTTCGAGCACCGACGTGCCAACTTTCATAAGGGAATCGCTGGAAAACAGTGCGGTTCTGGTCTTCGATTCGATTGACATGTGTGTAGAAGCAGTCAATGAGATTGCGCCGGAACATCTCGAATTGCATATTCTTCAGCCGCAGCTCGTGCGCAACAAACTGAAGAATTTCGGCACTCTCTTTCTTGGAGTGAATTCAACGGTTCCCTTCGGAGATTACATGACCGGCGCAAATCACACTCTGCCTACCAACCGTTCTGCAAGATTTGCAGGCGCCCTGTCTCCTGTCACATTCTTGCGTATCCGGAATTGGATCGAGGTTTCGTCCAAACCTGCCGGCCTCGTTTCTGATACCATGTCCTTCGCAAGCATTGAGGGTCTTTCCGCTCACGCCGAAGCCGCCCGCTTGAGGTTATTTGCGGAAACGACAAATCACTATAGCAGCGAGATGTTGCGCCAATCGTGGAATAACGTCGCTTTCGGATTCATGCTGTAAGTTCGTGAACTAAAGTACTTCCTCAGCAGGCTTCAACTGAAAAAGGGCGGTTAATTGGAATTCCACCTTCCGCATCGTTTCGGGGGTGGCTGCCCCAAGTCTCTTTATGAATGGTTTCTGGTCTTTTTCTTTGCGAAAGTATCGGACAAAAGAGAGCTTCTCCACAACTAAGTAGCAGTACTCCGATACACCATCCGCTTCAGTCAGTACGATGAGATCCTCCTGCTCTGAATGAAACAAGGAGGAGGCTGGGATTACTACAGCTCCGTCCGTGGCATTTATGCCGTCATGGGAAATCACCAGAGCGGGCCTGGTCTTTCCCATGACGTTGATAAGCCAGATTTCGCCACGGCGAGCTATAAATCGGCCCATATGTCCTCAAGGTTTTCGTCCATCGCCTGAGTCAATTGAGCATAGTCCTCGTCATGCTCGCGTTCGAGCAAACGCTCACTGCGCTTCCGGAACAGCTCGTTCACCTGATGCTCGAACACAATACGATCTAGAACTTGCCACATAGTTTTGCCGGTGCGTAGAGCTTCTCGTTCCAAGAACGCTTGGTTGTTAGGACCCAATCGCGGTCTTTCTTCGAGGACCTGGTGTATGACCTTAGTCATCGACTCGCCCCGCTGCTGTTTGAGACTGTGAAGGAGCTTATAGTCTTCATCAAGAACCCTAACTTGTTTGCCCTTTTGTTTGTTCGTATACATTTGCCTTCTCAAAAATGATTCTGTCAACAGATATGTCTACACTTTTTCACCACTTCTGTGACGACGCAAAACCCCAAAAGTGAGAAATTAACCTTAAGTCGTGACTATCACAATACATTTTAGGGGCGTTTAGGGTGCTGGCAACAAAATATGTCACAATATATCAAAGCTTTGTTGACTGAAATGACCACAAATTTGGTGACAAGTTTCCTTTTGTCCCGTATCAGTAACGGATATGTGAATAAACCAGGACTTGAACGTCGGCATCGACCTTCTCTGGCTTTCTGAAGAGGAAAGTAGGGTTGAAAGTGCGGCAGAACGAGCGAATTTCTTCGCTCGTTCCCCAGTTCGGCAGTGAGATGATTTGGTGGTCAGTAGTCGATGCCATTTATGCGTCTGGCAGCTTCGAAGCCCTGTCCGGAGTTTTGCGCATCAGTGCCAACCACATTCTTGTAGTTGCCGGAAATCTTCTTGAACATGTCTTCCACGAGGTTCGGCACGAAAGGCGAATCATCTCTTCTGATGTTTACTTCAACGTTGCCATCCTTGTCGCTGTCGACAAGTTCTATATCCCAGCCAGAGCCCTTCTTGTCCATTTCGTTCGCTTTCTTCATCACTTCATTGAATTTGCCGCGATCGCTTCTGAAGAGATCGATCATGTCTTGCATAGCCTGACCGGATAGATCCTTGCTTGTATCATCAAGCTGCTTGGTGATGTTTTCCGCACTCTTTTGAATTTCGACGGGATCGTATTCAGCCATGGTAAATCTCCTCCAGCACTCTTGCCTGGTTCCGGCGTTTGCTTTGTGATTCGGGGGGAAGGCGTCCTTTGACACTGCCATATTATTCAGGAGGCGTGAAATATCCGTGGCACGGTCGTGACATATTTGTGGAATTGCGCTTTTTGTTGAAACTCCTTCAAGAAACCACAATGTCCGCCTCTTGCCTCGCGATTGCTGTCCGTTTCCGAGCGCTATGGATTTGAACCCTATATGGTTCAGGTCATATGGCACTTCACATGAATACAATCAGCCAAAAACGCTTGTGTAATAAGCATCGGCAGACTTTCATCACTGCCTAGCAAGTTGAACCCTATAAGGTTCAAATCTCTAGCCCCACCAAAATGCACACGCACAACAATCCCCTGCGCGCCACAGCGTCTATGCCTCAACGAGATTGTGACGCTTGTGTGGATAACATCCGAATAAGCGAGCCAGAGATAATGTCTGCCATGACGGCATGCCCGCGCTTTGTGAAGTGGGCTCCATAGTAGTAAGGATTCTTCTCTAAGATGTTGACGCGCGGGAAGGACTCATTGGCATCGATGACCTGAAAACCCTCGGCTTCACCCAGCTTTTTGAGGTGTTGAATCTCCCTCAAATAGAACTTGAAAGAATCAGCGGCAGGTAGTGTGACTATTACAAATTGAGATCCTGCCTCTCGGCATGCGGTGTTCAGCATCTTGAGCACGCGAGCGGTGGCCGCGAAATTGCGATAATGCATTTGTGCGTATGTTCTGTAGGCAAGAGTCTCAGCCGACAGCCCCTGGCTAACGTCAATGCGAGGGTTATCCGGCAGATTGTGAGCGATCAGGCTGTCCAGCCTCGCTGTTTCAGCCCTCAGCCTCCGGCGGACGCGTGACGTGTCCAGCCGTACGGCCTGGTTGGCGGCTAAATCTCCCGCGGGCCGCCCCACAGCTCTGTAGTAGGGAGCAAGTTCCGGCGGTTCTGGCAGTCCGGCAATCAGCCAGGAGATGACAGGCGACACGGAGGAGTATATTGACCGACAGATCGGCGAGTACCATTTGCTGTTTGATCTGAAGAAGAGATCAGACGCCAGAAGAGTTTGAACGATATGGCTATGCCTGCGCAGCCATTCAGTTTTCAATGCGAACTGCGTTTGTGGCAGGGCGATCCAGCGATCGAGAAAATCAAACGTCAGATCCAGTTTGCCGTCGTTGCCGATCGAGACAAGAGGACGCGGAGCCACATCTTCATTGGATGTGGAAAGATTTTCTCCCGAGTCTCCATAGTTGTATACAAGAACAGTCACATCTGGCTTGTAAGCTCTTACACGAAGAAGAAATTGCACATACTCCTGAACCGTGCCGTAGGAAGCCATGGCAAAATTCATCGTTTCAAACGTGCCGGCGCTCATGGCATTGAGCTTGCGCTCGCTGACCCTGACAAAAGAGCAATCAAGAGGCACCTGCGCAGCCTCCGTCATTGAATCGCCGAGAAAGGCGATTCGCGTCACTCCCGGCGCCTTGAGCAACTTCCGCTCGTAATCCCGGTCGCCATCCTTGTTGATTTTTTCGCGAGAATAGCCTTCAAATCTGAAGGTAACGAGCTTCTTATCTAAATGTGTACTGCCGAGAATAGGATCGATCTTGAGATATTCATCATTGCCAAGTCCAAAAATTGCAAGAATGAACTCGAGGAGCGCGACAAGCAGCACAAGGCACGCGACTGACGACAGCAAAATCGAAATCAAGCTTTTTCCTGCCATCAATAATCGATGAGAATACGAACGGCCCGGCTTTGCAAGCGACTTGTCGCCAAGCCGCTCAGACGAGTGGACCTCGCTCAATGGTTTTTTCTCAATATCCTTGATCGCGCTGCGCATTTAGAATTGGAAATAGATGAAGGGTTGGAGTTCAGCCGGAGAGAGTGAAAGCGTCAGAATGAGGACAGCGACGAATGCCAGCGCATTGGCAATTGCGTATGGCGGCGTCGCACGCGCGAGTTTGAACATTGACCCGGGCAATGGTGCGTTGAGGTCGTGCGAATGCTTCCAGATAAGAACTGTCGATTGCAGGATCAAATAAATAGAAATGGCAGCCGGCAAAGGCGAATTGACGGCGAAATCAAGAACGGTGCACTCAGATGATGACGCGCGCAATGAAAACATAGCGGAATAAACGCCAGTCGCCTCCGGAAGATCCTTCGCACGAAAAATGACCCATCCCAAAACAACAGTCAGGAACGTAAGGCCATATGCCGCACACCGTAAAGGCAAAGACGCGGCAATTCTTTTCAAGCGCGCAGAACGCTCAATGCTTTGCTCCCACCGGCGATTAACCGCCAGTCCCAGCCCGTGAAATGCTCCCCAGATGACAAACGTCCAGGACGCCCCGTGCCACAATCCTCCCAACAGCATAGTGATCATCAAATTGGCAAATGTTCTAAACCCTTCGCTTTTGGAACCGCCAAGCGGAATGTACAGGTAGTCGCGAAGCCAGGTGGAAAGCGAAATATGCCAGCGCCTCCAGAAATCCCTCAGACTGGAAGCGATGTAAGGCAGATTGAAGTTTTCAGGCAATGAAAAACCGAAAAGCATCGCCGAGCCGCGCCCGATGTCCGTATATCCTGAAAAGTCGAAGTAAATTTGAAACGTAAAAGCAAGTGCGCAGATCCAACCTTCGGTCGTCCCCATGAGCCCTGGATTATCAAAACCGGCACGAACAATGCGAGCAAGATTATCGCCAAGAGCGACCTTTTTATAGAGTCCCTGCGCGATCAACCACAGCCCCCTGTGGAGCTTTTCTGTATCGAGCCTGGGGAGCGGATCGAGTTGTGAGTCAAAATCTTGATATCGCTTGATTGGCCCTGCTATTTGCGACGGGAAGAACGATGCGAAAAGCGCAAAACGAACGGGGTTTCTGATGGCCGCGCTGCCCTTGAAGACATCCGTCAAGTAGTGGATGAATTCGAAAACGAAAAACGATATTCCAAGAGGCAAGATGATTGGCAGATCGGATATGCCGCAACCGTGCTTAGCAGAGACGTTTATTGAATCAAGAACGACGTTTATTGAATCAAGAATGAAATTGGTGTACTTGAAGAGGGCAAGAATTCCCAGGTTGAGCGTGATGCCGCCTATCAGTACCAGCCTTTTCGCTTTCTCGCCATTGGTTGCTTGCAGAGCCAGTCCGACCAAGTAATTGGCCAGGGTGAGCAGCAGAAGCAGCAGTCCGTATGCCTTAATCGTATAGGTGTAAAAGAAGTAGCTGGCCGCCACCAGGAAAATCGCTTTTGCCTGCCGCGGCATTACCCAATAGAGGCAGACCGCGGCGGCTAAGAAGATGATGTACTCAAAGCTGTTGAAAAGCATTGAGAACAGCTCCCATCAATTGAACGAACGAGGCTGAATTACGGGACTCCTGACGATTTCAGGAGTTTACAAGACAAGAGTATCTAAACCATGACTTAGCTTTCAACTTGATCAGATCCGCTGCTGGCGTCAGCACCCGGATAGAGGCAAAACCTGGTCCACGCATGGCTTGAAGTGTGCCAATGGTTTTCTCGCCGTACTCGCCCTTTGTCTAAAGCCTTTCTCATAGAAGCCCGCGCAAGACCAAAATATATCGATACGAACACCCGGGCATCAACAGAACAAATGCATCAGATGTCCACAGCATAAACAATGCCACCAGATTCGACAGGCGTTATTGATCCGGCTCTTGTTAATGCATTTCGCGATCTCTTTTACAGTCACCAACATCATCTTCGCATTGCCAAGGCATACATTCTTAAAACCCTTCTGGGGTACTTCCCACTATCCGATAGTCGGCTAAACTGTAAGGCATGAACGGTGAGTGCTTACCTCAAGGGTTAAGCACGATGAGCCGAGGGGCCTTGTGGAAACGACAGGTCGCGCCGACCAGAAACGGTAGCAAGCGAGCCCGCATCGCGTGAAGGACTGACTGAAGCGCGTTGAGATACTGAGCCCAAAGCAATGGGCAGTCAGGCAGTAGCAAGACACCACCGCAGAGCAATCTGGGTGGTGATTTTGTTTTTGGAAGAAGCACCACCCTCTGTCCAGCCATGGAATTTGTGAGGCGCCATCCAGGTCTTGATCTGTCTTTCGGTATATCCGGCGAGTGCAGCCGGTATAAGCAGCCGTTCCTAGCCTCTTTCTCCCTACCAGTTGATGGCCGTCATGCGTGGCTTCATGTATGCCTGGAAGTTGCCTGCGCCGTTGGTCAAGTGCATTATGACTGCAGCAGTCTTCATCATATGATCGGCTACTTTCGAGGCATGCGGATGCTTCGACAGAGCCATTGCCTTTAACGGCTTAATCGAATCCACCGCTGTCGGTATGGAGAATTCAGAGCTGAACGCCTTCACCCCGTCTCTCACCATCTGCGCTCTCATGCCGCGGTGCATCACTGTCTCGATGGCATTGACATGCTCGAACTCGCCCTTGTGGTTGGCGATTGTGATATGCCTTCCGGGCGATAGCGTCATCGTCCGCCCTTCGGCTTCAACAACGACCGAGCCCTTGTGATTGTCGTCAATGTCGTAGACAGCAAGGCTGCTCTCCGTTGACGCTACCATCGCCACGCTCCTGGCGGCAATCTTCACGATGCCCTTCGGAGTCTCGACGACGGTATCGCGGAACGGCACGAAGAGCACATTGCCTTTTCTGAGCACTACGCGATCCGACAATTCGATGCGCTCCACTGCTTCTGATTCGCCGCTTTCGGCAACGCAGCTCTTGATGCCAAGATCGCTATCCGAGCATATCGCTGCTTCACACGCTAACGGCGCACCGTAGCTTGTGATGTACGAGTCGTCATCACTGGCTGCACACTTCTCGACACTGCCCTTCATTCTCTGCTCGGCGGTCATCAACTTCGTTGCACCATAATTGGTTGCAGGCGAAATCGTCTGTACGGTCGGATTCAACACTGCATCCATCGTGGGCAGCGCCAGCTCCGGCGTCACCATTTGCGCGCTCATGTCAGCAACAAGCACCGGATTGGCATTATCGACTGCATTCACGCCTTGCTGAGGAACGACTGCTTTCGCTGCGCTTGCATTCAAAGGCTGAGCGACCGGCGGATCAGCATGGATGTTGACGTTGGCATTGAGTTGAATTCCGGCGAGGAATTGCGTCTGGAAGTTGACGTTTGCTCCTTCCGCGTTCACCGTCACCGGCGTTCCGGCAACCTGGACTCTCTTCTTAGCCTTGGCACCCCAGTTGATCACGCCTGGCGGTGTGCTCAGCTGCGTGACCGTCTTCGGTCCCTTGCCGCCGGTGGGCGGCGGGAAGGCAGCGCCCACCTGCAGGCTTATTGAGCCGACGCCCGCTTTGGCAGCGTTGGTCAAAAGCTGGCTGCCCGCCTGCAGAATGATCTTCGTCAGCGCCGCATCGGTGCCCAAATTGGCAAGCACCATATTGCCATTCGCTCCCGTGCCATTGGCTGTCAGTATCACTCCAGCGCCGACCGTCAAATTGCCGGCAGCAGCTGTCGTAATGTTCAGATCGCCATTGGTTGTCGTGATATTGCCGCCAATCGTCACCGGTCCCGCACCCAGGAAGTCGAACGCTCCCGCAGAAGTCGATGCACCGATGTTTTGGAGCACTCCACGCGTGCTCTGCAGGAATACTCCTCCCTGATCGGACGTGGCAGTGACGTTACTGACATTTGCTCCAATGTTGAAGCGAGCGCCGGTGCCATTGCCGATATCACTACCTGCTCCGGTCGTGCGCAGATTGTAGTTGGTGGCCGCGATCACTCCCGTGACATCACCATTCAGCAGATCGTCAACGGAAGTCAACGACAACGTTGTTCCGCTGAAATTGCCTGACAGGTTGAAGTCATTCGCGGTCAGCGCCATCGTCGGCAGGTTGAAGCTTGCGCTGCTCGTCAAGTCTCCTGCCGTCACAATGTTGAGCGTGTTGGTTGCGTCACTGCCGGCCAGTGTCAGCATGCCGACATTGAGGTTGTTGATAAACGCATTGTTTGTTGTCGGCACAGCCAGAAGTTGTGTGTCGGTTGTGAATGGTGTCGCCACTCCGGTACCAATCTCTCCTCCCTGAAGAGCTACGCTGTTGCCCTGCACTGACGCGCCCACGGCGGTAGTCAACATGCCAAGCGATGCAACCGTCACTGCATCAGCGCCGGTCACATCGTTGTTGAATGTGACATTGCCGGTAGTGGCGGCTCCCGAGACAAATGATCCACTCGTGACACTACCGTCTTGCACCGTAAATGGATTCACAATCGTCGGTGTAGCCGCCGACACTGTCAGGTCGCCGTTCGTGCCGCCGCCTGCCGATGCCAGCGAAATGCTATCCAATCCGATGTTGCCAGAGGCAATGACCGTCACGCTGCCGGCACTGCTTGCGCCTGTCGAGTCATTCGTGTTGGTCATGATCGGTCCTAGCGTTACGTTGCCGTTGGCAACAGCCAGAAGCGATCCGCCGTCAGCAACCGAGTCGAAGTCATGACTGAGGTTAATCGTCACTCCGCCCAGGTTGATTGATCCCGTTGAAGCAGTAGTC
>DATNRC010000633.1:0-5300 GCA_036703705.1 Candidatus Obscuribacterales bacterium | reverse complement strand
CCAGGGCACCGGCAGGAAGGGAGAGGAAGAAAAACGGCAAATAGGCCGCTGTCTGCAGCAAGGCAACAAGGAGCGGTTGCGTCACAAGTGACGTCATGAGCCAGGCTGCCCCAACCTCTTGCATGAAGCTGCCGATGTTTGAAACCACAGCAGCAATCCACAGCGCGCAGAACACTCGCTCTTTCAACGGCGACCACATTGTTCTGCCCATGAGTCCTCCTGGTTGTTAGATGCGAGGCACGCTAACAACATAGATCGGGAATTGATTGAGCGGCAGCATTCCTTGAGGCGTTGCCTGTTGGTTTCCGTCGGCGCCGACAGGCAAGCGCGGCGCTCACGCCCCCGGCAAATTGCCGTTATGGGCAGGCTCCAAGTCAAGGGATGACCATCCGGCATCCCGATCCATTTCATTCTAAGCCGATGTAAGGATGTAGAAAACCCTTTATTGCATTAACTCATTGAATGTTTTCAGCGCGCGCGTTTGAGAATCTGTTTCTCTTTGTGATGCGCTGGTTTACGTGCCCGGCTTCTCTGCCGGTGTCGGAGCTTCTTTCCTGCCGAAAAGATTGCGGAAAAACCTGGCGATCGGATCGTAAAACTCATCGACCACGCGCTCTTTCAAAGGAATGATGGCGTTGTCGGTAATGTGAATGTCCTCCGGACACACTTCGGTGCAGCATTTGGTGATGTTGCAGAAGCCGATGCCGCCTTCATCCTTGAGATATTTCATGCGATTGGCCCGGTCGAGCGGATGCATTTCCAGCCCGGCTACGCGAACGAGAAAACGCGGTCCCATGAAAGCGTCTTTGCGATCGTGATCTCTCAGCACGTGGCAGACATTCTGGCAAAGGAAGCATTCAATGCATTTGCGAAATTCTTGAACACGGTCTATGTCTTCCTGGTAAAAAATCCAATTGGCATTCTCAGCGGGCGAGAAAGGTGTGATTTTTTTGTTGACCTCATAATTCCACGACACGTCGGTGACGAGATCTTTGACGTGGGGGAATGTTTTGATGGGCAAAACTGTGATTTCCGAACCGGCTTCGAATTTGTCCATTCTTGTTTTGCACATCAAGCTGGGCATGCCATTGACTTCAGCCGAGCAAGAGCCGCACTTGGCTGCCTTGCAGTTCCATCTGACCGCAAATGAAGAATCGAAATTTTGTTGAATGTAATGGATGGCATCGAGGACGACCATGCCTTCTTCAATTGGTACTTTGTAAGTCTTGAATTCGCCGCTGTCCTTCTCGCCGCGAAAGACTTTCATGATTGCTTCAGGCATGGGCGGGCTCCTTCTTTGCGAACAGCTCCTTCAGCTCAGACGGCATTTCCGGAAGGGGAGTTTTTTCCAGTTTCATCTCATCTCCAGATTTGAACACAGACGTATTGGCCTTGCCCTGCTCCGGGTCGGTGCTCTCATAGTCAATCCGGCTGTGGGCGCCGCGGCTCTCTTTTCTGGAGAGAGCACTGCGGGCGATGGCCTCGGAGGCGACGAGCAAATTTCTCAGGTCGCGGCACATGTGCCAGCCGGGGTTGTATGCTTTGGAACCCTTGGCGCCCGCCTTCTTGACCTGCTCTTTCAAGTCTTGCAGTTTTTCGATGCCTGTTTTCAAGTCACCCTCCTCGCGGAAGATGCCGACATAGGTTCCCATGATCGAATTGAGCTGTTTGTGCAGATCGTACGGATTTTTTGCCTCATTGCTCTGGCCGATCTTGAAAGGCAGTTCCATCTCCGCTATCGCGTCCTTGATGGCGTCTTCCGAGACGGCGGGCGTCGATTTGAGCGCTTTCACGTATTCCGCCGCGCCCAGGCCTGCGCGTCTGCCAAAGACGATCAGGTCGCTCAATGAATTGCCGCCGAGCCGGTTGGCGCCGTGCATGCCTCCACTTACTTCGCCGCAGGCGAAGAGTCCGGGCACACGGCTTTCTTGCGTATCCGCATCGACGCGCACGCCGCCCATGATGTAGTGAGCTGTAGGTCCCACTTCCATCGGCTGCTTGGTGATGTCGACGTCAGCCAGGTCTTTGAATTGGTGATACATGGAAGGGAGTTTTTTCTTCACGCGCTCGGCGTCCTGGTAGCTGATGTCCAGAAAAACGCCGCCATGCGGAGAGCCTCGTCCTTCCTTGACTTCCGTGTATATGGCCCGTGCCACGTTGTCGCGCGTGGAAAGCTCGGGTGGGCGGCGCGCATCGGTCTGCTGTCCGGCAAGCGTTGCCGTCACCCATTTCTCAGCTTCCTCAGTGGTGGCAGCGAAGTCATTTTTGGTTGCTTCGGGCAGGTATTTGAACATGAAGCGCTCGCCCTTGTTGTTGGTCAGGCGGCCGCCCTCGCCGCGCACACCTTCGGTGACGAGAATGCCGCGCACGCCTGGCGGCCAGACCATGCCTGTGGGATGGAATTGCATGAATTCCATATCGATAAGGTCCGCCCCCGCGTCGTAAGCAAGAGCATGACCGTCGGCAGTGTACTCCCACGAATTGGAGGTAACCAGATAGCATTTGCCGACGCCGCCGGTAGCAAGCACTACCGCTTTTGCTTTGAACACAACATAGCGGCCGTCTTCTCTGTAGTAGCCGAAAGCACCGGCTATGCGATCGCCATCCTTGAAGAGCTGCGTGATTGTGCATTCCATGTAGACTTTGAAACCCTGGTGCACTCCGCGATCCTGCAATGTGCGGATCATCTCCAGCCCGGTTCTGTCGCCCACGTGGCAGAGGCGCTTCCAAGTGTGCCCGCCGAACGCTCTTTGCAGGATGGTACCGTTTTTGGTGCGATCGAATACGGCGCCCCAGCGCTCCAGCTCGCGCACGCGCTCGGGCGCCTCCTGCGCATGCAGCTGTGCCATTCTCCAGTTGTTGAGCATCTTGCCGCCCATCATCGTGTCGCGGAAGTGCGTTTGCCATGTGTCCTGTGAGTCGACATTGGCCAGTGCTGCTGCGACACCGCCTTCGGCCATCACCGTGTGAGCCTTGCCGAGAAGCGATTTGCAAATCAGCCCGACATTTACGCCCTGAGCCGAAGCTTCGATGGCCGCACGCAAACCGGCGCCGCCAGCTCCGACGACAATGACATCATGCTCGTGCGTTTCGTAATTTGTCATTTCAGTGTGCCCTTAGTGAATGGAGATAAAAGGGATGTCTGGCATCGAGCCTTGAGCTATCTGGCGTATATAGAAATCGGTAAAGCCGACGGAGAAGAGGCTCATCCAGGCCCATGCCATATGATGCTCGTTAAGCTTGGTGATAAACGACCATACTTTGAAGCGTGCTTTCGAACGAGAGCAGGCGCTGAAGCAATCAAGCGCTCCCCCGCACAAATGCCTGTAGGCGTGGCATCCGAAGCTGTAGCCGGAAAGCAGAATGACGTTTGCCAGCATGACAAGATTGACGGAGGTAATTCTGAATCCTTCATAGAAGAAAGCAATCACGACGTCATACCAGAGGAACGCCAGCACGATAGTGGCCAGGTAAAAGAAGTAGCGGTGCAAGTTTTGCAGCACGAAGGGGAAGGACGACTCGCCGCAATATTTATTGCCCCCCCAGTGCCCCACGGAGCATGCCGGTGGATCGAGGAAATATGCTCTGTAATAGGCTTTCCTGTAGTAGTAGCAGGTGGCGCGAAAGAGAAGCGGTATCCACAAAATGAGGAACGCCGGCGAAAAGGGGATCCAGTCGAGCACGATTTTCGGCGAATAAAAAGGAGAGAGATACGGGCCTATTTCATAGAAGTCGTTCTCAAATGCGCGGTAGGTGGCGTATACGCCGAAGGCACCAAATCCGATGGCAACGAGAGCGGGCTCGATCCACCATGTGTCTTTGCGCTGAGTAAGCCCGGTGTGTGAATGTTCGTGAGCCGTTTGCGTCGTCTGAGTCATTATGAGGTTCCTGTTTGTTCCATCACTTTTGGACTGAGTACTTCTCGGAAACCCTCACGTCGATTCGGCCTACGCGAACACAGGCGTGGACTCCCGATACAGCGCCCTGATTATATCAATCTTGAGGTCGATTGATTTGTGATGTGATCGTTTTGTAAGCGCATCTGTGCTCGTTTTGTAAGCGCATTTGCGCTTGTTTTGGCTCAGGCAATCGCGCATGTCAATAGATGGAAACCGGGTTGTGGAGTGGTTTTTCTTGGGGAACCTTCATTTTGGATGGACGTCATTTTGGTCATGAGGATGATTGAACTCATGACAGCGTTTTTACGTATATAAAAATGGAACCGTCCATGAGAAGGAGGCAACGAAATGCTTTTAGTGCGATGCTCTTTTCGCGTTCGCCCCTCGCGCAGACACAATTGAAGTTCTTGACATGCAAGACACTCCTAATTTGTCCGGCAAGAGTGTTATGCGAAAGGACGCATTAGTCGCAGACGTTGTCTTCTTTAGAAAGGATGCTTCCACGTGGTGGGAAATTCGAGGTAATTCCAATGAAACGCAAGACAGGAAATCTCTCCAAAACAGAAAAGAGCGCTGTTTCCCTTCATGCCGTGACTCAGCGACTGGATGAGTCTTTGCCTTTGAACACCGACGCCTGGGAGCGTGTCGAACAGCTTTTGATGCAGATGACTGAATTCGCGCCGACACGTCTTGTGCTGGAGACAGTCAATGCCATTGCAGTCTATGCTGACGACCAGGCGCAGCGCGGCTATGTGTTGGGTCAGGAAGATTTGATCGCCGATATAAAGAATCGTGCCGCCTGATGTGCGACGCCAGCCGAAGTGCACGCACCTGACGTTCGACGCAGCTCGAAAAGTATCTGCCTTGAATAATGATCTGCTACTAAATATGGTGACCGTCAGCGGTCTTTGTTTGCGTCGAAGTTGATGAAATCGCGAATCTCTGTATTTTTGTCGCCAATCATCACCTGGCTTTCTGCCATGCGCTTGTAGCCTTTCGGATACTGAAAATCTGCTTTCTTGAATGAGATACGTGATATAGTGCTGGTTTTGAGAATGTAGTACCACTCATCCCTCTTGTTGTAATCCAGAGCCATGCCGAATTGATGCTGCTTGCCCAGTTTTCCGTAGCTGAGCGGTACAGACGAGATTTGTGGCGTTCGAAACAGAGCGCTGAGAAATCTTCCGACGTGCTCATCCTTGCATATGTCAGCTGCGGTGATAAGTTCACCCGCCTTTCCGCGCTTAAGGCTGACAGGGTGCCCGTCCTTGTACCTGTAGAGTGCCGCCTACTTCACTGCCTTGACCCCCAGAAATGTGAAGCCAGGGTTTCCCACGACCAGCGGCCAGGCGGGATTTGAAAATTCCTTTCCCCTGGAAGTATTTGGCGGCGCTAACTGTG
>DATNRC010000632.1:0-2866 GCA_036703705.1 Candidatus Obscuribacterales bacterium | reverse complement strand
GAACAGCCCATAACCAGAAGTCACCAAGAAAAAGTTCGCCGTCGCTCTCATCAAGATTGCCTCGATCACGGGCGTGCACTTTCCCGCGCTGGTCAACTTCGAAGCCCAGTTCTCTCACCAGCTCTTTAGGGCTCGTGGAGCGTGTAATTGTAATCTCCCGCTCAGTTTCGGCCCCCGCAGCGGCAATGTGATAAGTACAGCTGATGCGCGTACGCTGCCCATCTCGAACATTTGTGTCTTCGGCGACCGCCTCCGATAGACGGTCGAGAATCTCCCGCGTTTCTTGCTGCGTCGTGTCGCCAAACAAGAGCAAGAATTGTCCATTGCCAACGGACAAAACGGCGTCTTCGGCTCGTAACACCTGATCGATCGCTGTCCTTACCTTATCCTCGAGGTGGAACGCAGCTTCTTCGCCAATTCTCTGCTTGACGTGACGATACTGCAGAATTCCAAGCTGTGCCGCAGAA
The DNA here is from genome assembly GCA_036703705.1 of Candidatus Obscuribacterales bacterium. Taxonomy (GTDB): domain Bacteria; phylum Cyanobacteriota; class Vampirovibrionia; order Obscuribacterales; family Obscuribacteraceae; genus DATNRC01. The sequence goes on along the minus strand of DATNRC010000632.1, from coordinate 2,399 downwards.
AAGACGCGGTTGCTCTTGGCAAAACGTTGGCAACAAAGCTCCAATTGCCTCAACCATTCAGTCGAGGACAAAAAGCGCGAACGCTGCTTTAGCAGCTTTTCGCTCGTCTTGCGCCGCCTATCCAGTCCGCCATATCTCTGAGAGGCAGCAGTCGCATTTTCATGTTCGTTTTGCTGCATGAACTCCGCTCCGCGCCACGGACAAAAATCAAGCTGTGGCTGCCTTTGCCGCGTTCGTTTCTTTAATGCATCTGCTGAGCATACGGCCCGGCTGCTGCTATATACTGGCTTACAAAATCCTATCAACATTCTTCTTGTAATGTAGCGCTTTGCGCATGAAACAGTTCAAACCACCCATACCCTCTTCGGCGGACCTGGCTAATACTCTTAGTCAGCGCGTCTTGCAGCTTAGAGAGAGCCGCAATTTGACGGTCAAAGATCTGGGGCGCAGATCGCGTCTTTCGACGAAAAGAATTGAAGATATTGAAGCAGGATTTGAGACGTGGCTCTCTGCGACCGATCGCCAGATGCTTGCCAAGGCGCTCAACGTGGAGCCCCGATTGCTTGAGGAAGTGGAAATCCGCCCACAGGAGCCAGAAAGCACTGCCGATGAGCAGGACCTTCAACGCCGAATTGCCGAGGCAATCTTACAGGGCATGCTCGACCATAAGTGCCCGAGTTGCGGCTCGAAACTTCGCTGTTCTGTCGAGGAAGCGCTTGACATTGAAGGCAGATCGCTGGAGTACGCAAAGGCCTTCTGCACCAAATGCCCATTTGTTCTGCGCTAGGCAGAAGCGGAGCGTTTTACAAAGCACTGGCGGATGGTGTCATCGAGCCGCGTCTTGAGTTTGTTGAGGCGCTGGGAAATCTCGATGCGCCGTTTTTGCAGATTGAGCAAGTGCTTGCGCCTGTGGTCATCCATTGCTTCAGCAAAGAGCTCATGAAGAGCAATCTCTTCGCTTTGTGTCCACCACAAATCCTCAATCACGCTGCCTATCAAATCATGTTCCGCATCATTGAGCATCTGCGTGAGAAGCCTGCATTCGTGGCTGAGTAAATGCTCGATAGTGCTGCGCACCTGAGCGCGCATATTGGTGGCACCGGTGGAGACAATGGAGGCAGTAAGCTCTTTGTCTAGCGGACCGCAGCGTCTTGCAAGCGCTGTAATTGTCTCTTCCAGTATGTAGCGCTGAAATGCAACCTGGCTGAACAAGAACTCCCCCAAAAAACCCATCATCACCATATGAACGATTTCCGCTTTGGACGGCAGGCGAATCGATCGCTGGTGGCAGCGATCAGCAAGTTCGGCCAGGCAATTGGCAGACTGCTCGTTGGCCTCAATCAGCTCTTTGAGGCCCATGACGGCTGCTTCCCTCAGATTGGGAACATCGGGGCTGAGAGCTGCCTGGCGGGCCATTAGCTGCATCACTTGGCGCTTGAGAAAGGTGAGATTGACGCTCAACTCCTCAAACACTCGCGCAGCGCCAGAGTCGGTCTGGTCGATAATGCCCAGCATCAAATGCTCGGGCTCGATTTCTTCATAACCCAGATAGCGCGAGTAGTCTCCGGCACGCAGAAGAGCCGCCACGGCAGGCCGGCTGAAGGCCGGCGTAGACAATAACGCTTCATCATCCGTCTTGCGGAAGGAAAGACCAAGCGTAGGCTCGTCGGTTTGCTGCAACTCACCATAAGGGGCCTCATATTCCGATCTTTCGTTAAGAATGCGCTCAACTTCTTCCTTGACGGAGGCAACCTTGATGGTCATCGTGGCGAAGGCCTGGCTGCCGATGTTGTGAGGATCGCTCAACAAAGCCAACAAAAGGTGTTCCGTACAAATGTATCTGTTCTTCAAACGAAGACACTCGTCAAGTCCTGCTTCGGCAATGGCTACGAACTCATCTCCGGCTCGATCGAACACAGCCTCAAACATTGCTCTCTCCGTAATCAGTTAAAAATTCCTTACTTCCGCCTGTCGAAACCGCCACAGCATGCCGCCACGGCTTCCAGCGCCCGCAGTGCGTACGGCAATTCACCGTCCAAACGCATACTACTTGGTCCCCACAAAGATAGCAAGATATGATCAATGGCCGTCCCATTCGGAGTTCCACCTTGAGAATACTTCTTTCCAACGACGATGGCATTGACGCTCCCGGAATTCGCGTCCTTGCCGAGCGCCTCTCGCGAGACCATCAAGTTTATGTCGTAGCGCCCGACCGCGAAAGGAGCGCTACCGGGCACTCTCTTACCTTGCACAAACCATTGCGCGTCAATCCCGAACAGCTGTCCGCTGATGTCGTGGAAGCCTGGTCTACTACCGGTACGCCGAGCGACTGCGTCAAGCTTGCCGTCAGCGAACTTCTGCCGGAAAGGCCTGATGTCGTGATATCAGGCATCAATAAC
>DATNRC010000631.1:0-13805 GCA_036703705.1 Candidatus Obscuribacterales bacterium | reverse complement strand
TCCCGCGCGACACTCGGATGCGAAGGGCCAAGGCTGTTGACATCGGTAGCAATCATCCTTTCATAAAAATCGATCCGCTGACGATTCATTTGTTCCAGAGCAACGAAATCAGGCATAGGTTTGTCAGGAATGATGCGCGGCAGGTCAGGAGATGATTGCTTCTGAGCGCCAAAAATTCGCTCTTCTTCCTTCAAGGCTCCCTCGCCGGCTCCTGATGAGAGAGTTCCGTTGATGGCTGCATCAATCGGTTTTGAAAGCCCCGGATCGGCAAGTCGAACCGAGACTTGCTTGCTCCACTGAGAAGAAGCGAGCCCTTCCGTCACTTCGAGCTTTCCCACTTGATCTTTCAGCAATTCTTGCTGAAATCGTGATGTCAAAACCTTTCCGCCCCCGGACTTGCGGAAAAGATCGATGTAATCACTCAACAGATCTTCGAGCTTCCTCGCCGATGGAAGACTGGATTGCGTCATCATGAGCGCGAGCGACGAGCGATATTGTTCTTCCGCTCTTCGCGGCAGACCGGCTGCAAAAGCTGCCCGTCCCAGCAGGTGCTTGTACTCCGCCACCGCAAAGCTCGACGCACCTGACGTCTTTTCTGTGATTGCCACCGCCCTTGCGAACACCGCCATCGCCTTTTGATAATCTCCCTCACCCTCATGCACCTTTGCCAGCGCGATGAGTGTGGGAATTATGATTTGACTGTCCTTGCCGTGTGCCCTTTCCAGTCTTTTCAAAGCCTTTCGATAAAGCGGAATTACCTCTTCGTCGGTTTTATCTTGCATTTCCAGCACGGCGGCAAGACTCTGCATGCAACGTGCAATCTCATCTTGGGAAGCGGACTTCTTCTTCCGCACTTCCGATAGAGCTTTGCGAAAACAATCTTCTGCTCCGGGCAGGTCCTGCGCATCAAGCCGGCGCTCAGCCTCAGCAAAGTCCACCTTCCAATTGTTCATCACCGCCGCATAGAGAGGCGCATACACGATGAGCGATACTACCGCCCCATTCAACAAACCGTACGCCAACCGGCGGGTTGTCTGACTCTTCATGGCTGCAAAAGCTCCGCCTCCGTGATGCCGTGGATCAGTTTACTTCATCCACCGATCAGATTGGAACCTGCGCATTGACCGGCAACAAATCCTTGAGTCCTCGCTCCTGCAAAACTTTGAAAGCGGAGAGGGATTGAACAGTCTCACGCTGGGCGGGCGGCAAATGGCTGTCGACCCGCCAGAAGCCTTTGCTGCGAAGGCGGTCAGCTGCAAGTCGAGATCGAATGAACTCAGAGTCCAAATCGCAGTCCCGCATAATCCAGGCAAAATCCTCGAAGTCCAGTCCGTATGCGTGGGCAATGACTGCTTCAATGGCACACCGCAACCGCAGGCGCTCTTGCAGATTGGTAGTCCCCAAAGACACGGCTTGAGCGCTCCTCCCGCGACTGAGCAGCAGTAGGGCGCTCTCTTGTTGGAGGGCGCTCTTTTGCTGCTCATCACCCCTCCACCGCGCGGATTTAACGTGGTCAGAGAATAAAGAGATGTCGGCGAGCGTATCCCACGCCGGCGCAAAAACCGGATGGGTAAAGCTAAGGGACGCAAGCGCCCCGATAAACTCGTCCATGTCCGAGAGCTCATGCATTGGTGGCAACGGGCATTCCTCTACGATAAACCAATTCAAATTGTTTGCTGCCAGACGGGTCCTCAACGCGTAGTCAAAAACGTAGCTGTTGAGAACAGCTGTCAGGACAAGCAGTGTTCTGAGCCGATCATGTGCACTTACATCAAAGCAGTGTTGCCATCGCAGGACGGGCACTGAGTTGCCACATGGAAAACCGGGCAGAGCCGCAGCAATCATTGATCGCGCGTTAGTTGGCGATCCGACGCCGAGAAAGCCGACTTTCCAGTCCTTATCGCCCGCGAACTCATAGTCGCGAGAATCGATCAAATACTGCGGAAGCAGTTGTTTTGCAGAAAATGGAACGTCACGCCAAACTGCCTGTCGCCCCTTGCCACTCACCCAGCCGCGCCGCGAGAAGTCATATTGCCCAATCATGCGCCCTTCATACAACGGCAGGAAGATTTTCTCTATGTCGCCTTGCCTGATTTGGTATTTTGAGTCGTGCGAAAACACGAGCCTTTCTTCCTCGTCCACATTTACAGGCGCAGGCAGGCGGGAGTCGGTGCGGCATTGCCACCGTCCGTAGAGCCAGCGCCCATATTCGTCCGAACGACAGCCTTCACTCTCAATATCGTCGCGCAGCCGGAAAAGGTGTGAGTCATTCGTCATATCGATCTCGCGCCTGAAGGAAATGACGCTTTCCTCTTTACGAGAATTGAATAACCTATGACGATCTGCGACCGCCTTCGAATTCGCCCAGATCTTCTCCATGACATGGAGATCCCGATCTTGATCGAACTCAAGAAGGGCGTTCCAGTTTGGCGAGAACTTGGCTATCGTGCTGACGTCATATTTGAACGTTGCAGCATTTGTTGTATCCCCTTTCAGCAAGAACACACAATCAATCTCGTCAGTCTTGCCGCCCTTTTCGATCAGAATCGTGCAGAACTTGAAAGAGCGATGAATATCAAAGAAGGCGAATCGATTTTCAAATCCCTGGAGCATCAGCCATCTGCTATGGCGCAGAAACAATCGGCGGAGCTTCAGGGCGCCCTGATCCGTATAGAGTCCCGCAGGGATGATTTGCGTCATCAATCCGCCGTTTCTCATTATCTTGTGTCCGAGTTCGAGAAACATTTTGTAGGCGTTTACATCGGCCGCACCCTGATAAGAAAACAACTGCGTCCAATTGCTCATAGCTTCTAGCGATTCGAGATAATCCTTCCATTCTCGAGCCAGCTCAGGATGCTGCGCGAGAATTTGCTCTTGCCGTTTTAGGGCCTGTTGTTTCCCCAGCGCCCAGTATTCCGGATCATGCTGGCCGAAAAACTCGCGCGAGTTAGGCTTCTCAATTTCCCAGGGCGGATTGCTGAGGACTGCATCGAATCCAGCATTCGGACAGGAAAACACTTGCGGAAATTCGAGCTCCCAGTGAAAGAATTTCTTTGTCTGGGCAATTGCTTGCGAGGACGCTCTAGTACCGTCGGACGGACGCAGGTATTCCTCCTCAAGGGGGAAGCTCTCAGCGTCAGCCACCGGCCAGAACCACAAGGAGCACCAGAGATCCATGCGCTCCTTCAATGTCATGCCGCCATGTTCGCCGCCGCCTTCGCCTGCATCTTTGCCACCACCGCAATCGCCTTCGCCATGTTCGCCGTCACCATCAGCAGCGCCGCCACGACCAAAAAAGTCGATTGACAGTTGTTGGTTACCAGCTTCCTTTCGGACTGCTCGAGCTCTCCGCGCTATGCCATCAGCGCCGTCCCAGGACCGCGGAACAATCCGGGCGATGCGGCTCGAAGCTTGTTGGGGATATGCTTCGATCTGCTGCCGGGTGCACCCCAAGAGCGCATTGCCACAGCGCAAATTCCCATACAACTCTGACGGGTGCGCAGCGGTGTCTTCAGTAGTCAGCCACAAGGACAAACGCGCAATATCAACAGCAACAGGATCGATATCCACGCCATACAGACACTGCCGCGCGATTCGCTGCCTGACGTCCTGCCGCAAGGCGTTTGGAACTTGACTTTTCTCTTGCAACTTCAGATCGAGTGCGAGTCTGGCATCGCTCGCCTCACCAAGAGCTTTAAGAGCGGCAAGAAGAAAGGAACCTGCGCCCATCGCCGGATCCACAATACGCATCGAGAGAATGTCGTTCAAACTCCTGAGTTCTGAGAATGAGGAGCCATTTGTATCTCCTTCGGCTTCACTCTTCGGCGCCCGCGTCAATCGTTCTATCAATTTGGCAGCGGCAGGTTCAGCAAGAGATGCCGGTGTGTAAAAGACACCACGCCTTCTCTTCTCCTTCACGACGGGCATTAAGAATGGCTTGCCATCGCGAGTTCGGATCTTGTGACACAGCAGTTCCTCATACAAAAGTCCGAGCGAGTGTACAGGGGTAGATCGCCAATCATAGGAAATCGCGCTTGTATGTCGCAGCAGATTAGTTATCCGAGGAATGACAACTTTGCGCGCTCGATCGTCAAATGGAAAAACCAGACCATGAGCGATCCAATCCTCCGGCGTTTGTCCTGCGCAAAGGGAAACTCCGCATTTTTCAGCGGACACTATAGCCACTGTCCTGACGATTAGCGCGTAAAGCACATCCTGCAATTTCCGTTGCTCACCGCATCTGTCTTCACTTTGCAAGACAGGGCATGGCAATGTCTCGAGCAGCTCACCAATCCATCGCACGGCGAGATCGACTATGGTTTCAACTTCGAAGTCTGGAATTTGCTTAGCCAACTCTTGTCACGAGCACCATAAATGGTGCAATTTTAGACGATGCTGACCGACAACGAAACCTCTTGCAATAGGCAGCCTGAAAGTTTACATGCCCCGGACCAGGAGCTCAACGCATGTCCTGGACCATGCTCGATGCATGTCCCGGGCCGCGCTCGACGCATGCAACAGAGATATGTTTTTAAAATATGTTTTCAGCCTGGTAAGACCGTTTTTTCTTGAGATTATGTTCTGGAAACATAATTTTGCTGAAAAATTATGTTTCTAAAACATATCGTGCGAAACCTCATCACTAACAGTCATCAATAAGCGCCAAGTTCCGAGCGCCAAGTTCCCGGCTTGCCATTGCTATGATTGAGGGGCATGCCCGACGCTGAAAAAGACTATCGACAAATACAAGTCAATACCTTCGGCGTGTGGTTCGTATCCGCTGCCGCATTCATTGCTGGATTGCTCGATGTCATTCTCGGTTTAAGCGGCGACATATCCGATCGCCCGCGACTTGTGGCCTTTGCCTTGCACAGCCACTGGAGCAAGAGCCTGATTGTCGCCTGTGGACTGACGCTTGTATATCTGGCAATCAATCTAGCGCAGCGCAAACGAATCGCCTGTTTGCTTGCGTTGACAATTTCCGGTTTGTCCGTTGCCTCTCACGCCGCTCATCATGATTTTGGTGCCGGCTTCTGGTTGATGTCTGTGTTCTTCGCTGCAACTTCCGCTCTGAGGTCAAGTTTCAGCGTGAAGAGCGAGCCTGTGTCAATTAAGCATGGTCTCCTTCTTGCCATCTCCAGCCTCGGCATAGCAATTACATATGGAACAGCCGGTTTTTGGTTTATGGACCACCGCGACTTTGGAATCGACTTTGGCTGGGGCGATTCGATCATGCGAACACTGCGCGAGTTTCTCCTTATCGGCAATGCGGATCTTGATGCCAAATCCAATCACGCGAGATGGTTTTTGCAATCGCTGAAATTCGCTGGTGGCGCCACAATAGCGATGGTTACATACAGCCTGTTCCGGCCCTTGCGATACCATCTCGAAACACGAGCGCAAGAAAGAGCAGCAGCAAAAGAGATCGTGAAAAACTACGGACGATCGTCCATGGACTTTTACAAGCTCTCCTCTGACAAGGCGTTCTTTTTCAGCAAATCGCGCAAGAGCTTTATCGCCTATCGGTTGGAGCGCGATGTGGCAGTTTGTCTTGCCGATCCTGTGGGTCCCGAGGATGAAAGACGAGATGTTGTCGCTCAATTCCAGAACTGGTGCACTGAATGCGGATGGCTGGTTTGCTTTCTGCAGGCGGAGCCGGATTACTTGCCCGTTTACACGGAGCTGGGATTTACGCACGTCAAAATCGGCGAGGAAGCGCGCATCGATCTGGAAAAGTTCTCAACGACCACTATGCGCAAGAAGGACTTTCGGGGACGAGAGTCAAAGTTCAAAGGATTCAGCCTGGTGCGTCACGATCCGCCACACAATAGCGAGCTGCTCGACTCGGTCGAGTCAATATCAAATGAATGGCTTTCCTTGCCCGGGCGCAGCGAGCATCATTTTACGCTGGGGCGCTTCGACCGGGCATACATCAACACAACGCCCTTATACACGCTGGTTGGCAGCGACGGCAAAGCAATTGCGTTCGTCAATGAAGTTCCTTCCTCATACCCCGGAGAGATAAGCATCGATCTGATGCGTCACCGTTCGGAAGTTCCCTCAGGAACCATGGACTATCTCTTCTTGAAACTTCTTCAGCAATATCGAGAACGAGGCTATCGCTACTTCAATCTCGGACTGGCGGCCCTGGCAGGCGTTGGCGAAACACCGGACGCCGCCTTGAAAGAACGCGCCCTGCATCAGCTGTTCGAGCACCTTAACCGTTTCTTCTCATACAAGGGGCTCAGAAGATACAAGCAAAAGTTCGACCCCATTTGGGAAAATCGCTATTTCATCTATCGCGGCGGCCCCGCACGCCTCATCAAATGCGTACTTGCTTTCAAGAAAGTCACCGGCTATTGATTTTCTAACGATTATCCCTTTCGCGATCCGGTAAGCAATATTGTTCGTTGCCTCTCTTGTTCGCTTTTGTTGCCTTCTTGTCCGTTTTTGCGCCTCTCTTGTCCGTTTTTGCGCCTCTCTTGTTCGTTTTTGAGGAATAATACTCACTCCCGGTAGTATTCTTTGGGTATAAAGAAAAGTGCTGTCCTAAAGAGGCAAAAATTCAATGAAGAAACAGCATCTTGTGAAAGCTTTTACTGTGCTAATTTGCTTTATGCCGGCGGCGAGCGCCGGACCGGTAGCCTTTCAACAGGCGGTAGCCGATTACAATGCTGGTAAGTATTCGCAGGCGTTGGCTGAATTTGAAAGCTACAAAGCAGCCTATCCCACCAACGCCCTCACCCGCTATTACATCGCGCTCTGCCGCCAGGCGCTCGGACATATCAATCAAGCGAAGCAGGAGTACGAGTGGGTAAGCGCCAACGGCGATCCCAGCCTCAAGGCGCTAGCGGCGCAAGGGCTGCAACGTCTGGGCGGCGTGAAAATGAGCGGAACCGGTTCTTCGACGCCGACATCGACTGCTGCGCCGTCTGCTGGAGCGACGGTCACCGCAAAGGTGAAGAAAATCATTGAATTTTACGCGGACTGGTGAGGGCCTTGCAAGAAATTTGCGCCCGTGTTTGACGCAACAAAATCAAAGTATCCTGATATCACATTCCAGCAGCTCGATCTCGACGACGCAGCCAATGCATCGCTAAAGGACAAATACGGAGTCAATTCAATCCCTCGCTTGGTCTTTTTAGATGCCAACGGCAACGTCCTATATAACGGAGGCACCGGTGGATTCGAGCAACGCATTCAGAGCATGAGGTAACGGCAAGGAGCAAGCGATGGCAGAGTACGTAAAAGTGGCGAAGGCAAGCGAAATTGCTGCCGGTCAGGGGAAAGCGGTAGAGGTGGGCGGAAGGAGAATTGCCATTCTCAATTGCGACAATGCGTACTATGCTCTCGATGATGTGTGTCCGCACAAAGGCGGACCACTTTCGGAAGGGGTGATTTCCGAGGGCGGAGTGCGATGCCCCTGGCACGGCGCTACCTTTATGCTAGCCTCCGGAGAGCTCGCGTGCGGACCTTCGCCCGGCGGCGTGCAGTCTTACCCGCTGAGGGTGAATGGAGATGATATTGAGGTGGAAGTCTGACTGTCGCATTTACGTTACTCACGCAAGGCAGCTCATCTAGGGGCATAGGGATTGCTTGCGTTAAACAGGACGCTTAAGTGGAAATTCAAAAAGTGCTCATGGTCGACGACGACCAGAACATCCGAAGAATCTGCCAGGTGTGTCTGACGAACGTAGGCAAATGGCAGGTTTTCTTGGCGTCTTCCGGTTTTGAGGCTCTGGAAACGGCAGCCCGCGAAAAACCGGATGTGATCTTATTGGATGTGATGATGCCTGAGATGGACGGTCCGACCACACTCGCAAAGTTGAGAGAAGATCCGGCATTGAAGGACGTTCCAGTCGTGTTGATGACGGCGAAAGTTCAACCGCATGAAGTCGAACAATATACAAATCTCGGCGCCGTCGGAGTTATAAGTAAACCGTTCGATCCCTTGACATTGCCATCCGAAATCAAAAGGCTTCTTCACGGGCGATGAGCCAAGGAAGCGGGAGCACGGCGAAGTGAGCGGCAGAGACGACGAAGCCACGGCAAGCGAGAGCGACCTCGACGATGAGCAGCTGAAAGCAGTCGTTGCTGCGCTGCAGCAGGAATATGCCAAAGAACTGCCGGCACAGCTATTGGAAGTGGAGAGAGCATACGCATCAGCACTCGAACAAAAAGGTGATGACCACAAATTGGAGGAGGCGACTCAAATCGCGCACAGATTGCTGGGAACGACAGGCTCATACGGATTCGCTGACATCAGTCAGGTGATGGAACGCCTGGAGAACGCGTCAAAAGCGCTGCTCGGCAAGACCCAGGCAAATCTCGAGCAATGCCAAATCGACGGCCTGTGGCACGACATAGAAGAAGCCCTGGCAGCGCTGAAGCGCCTTCAGTCCTGACGCCTGATTATGAGGGTTTGCCCCAGAGCCAGCCCTGTCCGTATTCGACGCCCATTTCGATGAGCATCTCAAGTTCGCGTGGCTCTTCGATGCCTTCGGCGACGAGCTCCGATCCAAGAGCGTTTACGACGCGAACGAGACGTTCGAGATTGCGCGCTTTGACCGAGTCTTCTCCAATTCCAGAAACGTATTTGCGATCGATTTTGACGATATCCGGCTCGAGAATGATCAGGCTTTCCAATGAGCTGCGGCCGAAACCGACATCATCAATCGCTACATCGATGCCTTGCTCTCTCAGCGCATGCACATGCGATCGCAAGTAAACAGGATCGCCAATAAATTGCTGTTCGCTTATCTCCACGCAATACCGCGTATCCTTGCCGGCACCGGGGAAAAGGGTCATCAATCGGTCGATAGGGGTGTCGATAATGGTCGAGGGAAAGAGATTGACGTGAAAACGCCCGTCACGTCTGAATTTGGGATCCGCCGTATGAAGCAAGCATGTTTTGAGGCAACGCAGGTCAACAATAGTAAGCAGGTTGTATTCAACGCTGACACGGAACAAATCGTCGGGCATCTCAAAAGGTCCCTGCGGCCCCCGGCTCAAAATTTCGTAGCCCACTATCTCTTCATCGATAAGCCTAAAGATGGGCATGGATACCGCACGGAAACACTCTCCGCGGCGCAGCTTCTCTGTGAGCTCGGAAAGAATTTCGCGATCGGAGCCGAGGGATTTGTGCTTCTCACCTGACGACACCCGGTTTTTGCCAAGCATCTTGCTCTCGCGAACCGCCAGCCTCGCCAGAGAAATTATTTCCTCAATCGAGCAAAACTCATAGGGAAGAGCTAAAACACCAAGGCTCGCCGTCACTCTTATGGTTTCCGAAGCAAGGCGCAGGGGATTCTCGGCCACGGCAAGGCGAACTTTCTCAGCGACAAGCATGCCTTCGGCAAATCTGGTATCGGGAAGAAGCACCAGGAATTCGTCCCCGCCCAACCTGGCGATATGGTCGGTAGGGCGCAGAGTATGCGACAGGCGTTGAGCGATTTCCTTGAGAACAACATCTCCCACGGCATGGCCCAGAGTGTGATTGATGCGATCGAAATCATCGCAATCAACGAGCATGGCTACCAACTGCCAGCCGCCGCGCTGGGCTCTCTCGAATTCGTTCTCGAGCGCTGCTTCCAGACCGTTGCGGTTCAAAAGCTCCGTCAGTCCATCGACGTTCGCCATCGCTTCCAGCCGATTGGTGGCCGCTTCCAGGCGAGTAGTCGCATCTTTCAGTGCCTCTTCGGCACGCTTGAGCTCGATAGCATGGCGCATCGATTGAACGAGACCGCGCGCATCGATGCCGCCCGTGAGAATGTAATCAGCAGCCCCGTGTTTTACGGCTTCGACCGCTGTGTTCTCTTCTTCGCTGAGAACAATAACAGGCACGCGGCTGGCTTCGGCCTTTACCTGGAGGAAACAAGCAAGACTGTCTTTGTCGGGCAGGTCGAGCAGTATCAAATCGACCCCGCCTTCGCCCAGGCGCTTGAGGCCGCGGCGCTGATCCGCGTACTCCATCGCGAAATCCGTTCCTGCCAGCTCTTTGAGAACTTCTCTTAGTTCGCGAGCTAATCGGGGGTCGTCTTCAATGAGCAGAACATTTTTCTTCTTCTCGACCATTTAAAACCACCGACTTGGATACCGATTTGTCGACTTTTGCCCTGAAGGAAAACCCGGCGTTAGCATATTGGGACGTCAGAAACAGCCCCCTACACATCCCAATTTCCCACATACCCCGATTTCTTATTCCCAATCACAATACAACTGGCTATATCTTCATTTCTCCTTCCCGTTTTGCTCTCTATGTAGTCGACGTAAGGTAGGATGTTCACTTTGTCTTACGGATTTTCCCAATGGCAACCTCCATGAACCAGGAAGAACAGTCGACCTCCCCTGAGAAAAAAAAGGTGAAGTCGATTATCAAGCAAGTCTTGATGATCGTTTTCGCGCTGCTTTTGCTCTGGCTCTCCTTCAGGGGATGCAACTTAAACGAGATTTGGGCTTATTCGCAAAAAACCAATTTGTGGTTTATCGGACTCTTGATCGTCTCCGGAATCATAAGCCACATCCTCAGGGCGTTCCGATGGCTGTTCATGCTGAAGCCGCTTTCCGATCACAAGCTCAGCCTGTGGAATTCCTTTGTTGCCGTAATCACAGGTTATGCCGTGAATGTGGCCATTCCTCGCGGAGGCGAAGTAGTGCGTCTCGTCTCCATCACCAAGAGCGAGCGCCTGCCGTGGGCGGGAGTGCTCTCCACGATGCTCATCGATCGCCTGTTGGACATTGCCCTCCTTGTCCTTTTCCTGGGCGCGACGCTGGCACTATTGCCGAAATCCATTCTCGACACCATGCCCTGGCTCGTGCCTGTCGGTATCTCCATGGGCGCGGCCACGCTTGTCGGGCTCTCACTTCTGCCCAAACTGCACCCGATAATGAAGTGGTTCACGATGAGGAAAATAGTGCGTGAAAAGCTGCCACACGCCATCCTTTCGCGCATCGAAGCCCTGACGGAAGAATTCGCTATAGGCACCAAGTCGCTCACAGATCCCGTGGCCTATCCTGCGATTGCCCTGCTCACATTCGCGATCTGGTTCTTTTATGTCTTGAACTTCTATTGCGTCATTCTGGCTTTTGATCTGACGAGCAAGGTTTCTCTTGCCAATCTGCTCGTCGTTTTCACAATCGGTTCTGTCGGAGTCCTTGTTCCCACACCGGGATCAGTGGGCAGTTTTCACTTTCTTGTCAGCCGCTCGCTCGTTTTGACGACGGGCATTTCCAACGAATTGGCACTGGCAGTGGCAACCGTTCTGCACATCTTTGCCTTCATCGTCACCACCGTTGTCCCCGCCGCCATCTGCCTGGCCGTTCAATCGTTCAAATCAGCGCATCGTTCGTGACTTTGCGCTGTGCTTGCCCGCAGCCCGCTTGCGGGGCTGGCAATGTCTGCAGAAGTGAGAAGAGCGGCCGGCAATTTTCACTCTTTCAATCAAGCCGCTGCAGACGCGGCATGCCTCGCCTTTCCTGCCATAGACCCAGGCGCTGTGCTGATAGTTGCCATTGACGCCCTCGCTGTTTGTGTAGTCACGCAAAGTAGACCCCCCAAGCTTGATGGCATTGCTCAACACATCGCCGATAGCCACGCAAAGGCGCTCCAGCTGTCCCGCTTTGAGAGCCGAGGCGCTCGTCTCGGGGTGTATGCCGGCATGAAAAAGAGCCTCATCGGCATAAATGTTTCCTATCCCCGCAATTATTGTTTGATCGATTAGAGCAGCTTTAATGCATTGCCTGCGCCGGGAAAAGGCCTCACGCAAATAAATCGCGTTCAAATCCTCCAGAGGCTCAACACCGAGTTCTTTCAGGGCGGGAATCACCTCGGCAAAGCTTTTGCCGGCGGGAATATACCACAATCTCCCGAACACACGCATGTCTTCAAATCTCAATTCGCGCCCGCTTTCAAGCGGCATGACGACACGAAGAAAACTGCTTGGCTCTGTTTTCCTCGCCGCCACGATAAGCCGCCCCGACATGCGCAAATGAACTGCCAGTCCCGCTCCACGGTCGAGATTGATGAGGATGTACTTGCCGCGGCGCTGCACGCCAATGATGCGATGCCCGGGCAGCTTCTTCGCGAAGTCGGATGCGGAGGGGAATTCAATCGACTGCTTACGCAGGACATTGACGCCGCTGAAAACGTCACCGACGAGGTGATGCTCCAATCCGCGCCTTATGGTTTCAACTTCTGGCAGTTCCGGCATGTCTCCCCTTTCATTTAACACACCTCCCCTTATGTCGCTGCCTAGGCAAAGTAGAAGGCGGCACAGAGTATTGAGTAAACAGCGAGCAGCTGAAAGCCTTCCAGCCAGTTGCATTCGCCATCGGTGGCGACGAATTGGAGAATGATTACGGAAACGATGATGGCAAGCAGCTCGAAGTGCGAGAACAAAAGCATCATCGGATGTCCGAGGATGAAGCTGGCAAAGACGATGATTGGCGCCACGAAAAGAGCAATCTGAGCGCCCGAGCCCAGAGCTATATTAATCGACAAATCCATCTTGTTTTTCATCGCCATGAGCACGGCGGTGCTGTGTTCGGCGGCATTACCGATGATGGCGACGAGGACTGTGCCGATGAACAGCTGCGACATGCCCAGCTCATGGGCAGCGTCCTCCACCGCATGGGTGAGAAATTCGCTGAGCACGGCCACTGCCACCGTGCACGTCAAAAGCACCATCAGGCTTTTCTTCATACCCCAACCCGTGACACCGATGGCTGCTTCTTTTTCGGCATCGAATTCGCAAACATAATGTTGCCTGTGAGTCTTGAGGGCAAACCACAGGCTGGCCACGTAAGTAATCAGCTGGATCACTGAAATGGCAAGCGAGAGCCGTGTTTCGTTGATGACGTGAGGCGAGCTGTGAGCGGAATGGAAAACCGCGGGCACGGTGAGGCTGATCGCGGCAAGAGCAAGGAGCGTGGCCGTCGTCGTTGCCGCCGTGCGGTTGAACGATTGAGTTTGAAAACGCATGCCGCCGGCGAGCATGCTCAAACCCAAGACAAGGAGAATGTTGCCGATGATCGAGCCGGTGATGGATGCGCGCACGATGTCGACATAGCCGGCTCGCAACGCCGAAAGAGCAATAATCAATTCACAGGCGTTGCCGAAGGTGGCATTGAGAAGCCCGCCCCAGCCCTGTCCCACACGATCGGCCAGATACTCGGTGGACTTGCCCATCAATCCGGCAAGCGGAATGATAGCCAGGCAGGAAGCGAAGAAGACAATCACATCCGACCAGCCGAGCACGGACGCCACAAAAGGCACCGGCAGGAATACCAGAAGCATATTGAGCGCTGTTTCAGGCGTAATTTTCATGGCGGCGGCACAAAAGTTCGAAAGATCATAACCCTTTGCCCGCGACCCAGCACCACGGCGCCGATGAGGCACCAAGACCGGCGCCGGGCTGGATTCATTTTTTCACTGATAGGGCGCTAATCCTGCTGAGAAAAATTTACACAGAATAGTAGGGTTTTTAGGCCATATCCATCGCATAGCGGCGGTAACATATTGCAACAGTTACCGTCCTGGACTTGGTTAACAACCAAAGGAGGATAAGCAATGTCTGCCTTAAAGCCTGTCGAGAGACCCTCGATGGAGTGCGAAACAGAGCATTTCCTGATGGCGCAGCGCCAACTCGACGAAATTGCCATGGAAATGGGTCTGGATCGAGAATTGCATGAGCGGTTGCGATATCCCAAAAGAGCCTTGATTGTAACGGTGCCGGTACGTATGGATAACGGCACCGTTCGCTCATTTACGGGCTACAGAGTGCATCATGACGTCACTTTAGGACCGG
>DATNRC010000630.1:0-15632 GCA_036703705.1 Candidatus Obscuribacterales bacterium | reverse complement strand
AACACGCAACTGAAAAGTGCGACAAGCGAGAAACTATCGGGAAAAGCTGATAGCAAATTAGAGAGCAAAGCAGAACAGAAGACTGGCGACAGCGCGGATACCAGAGACAAGACAAATACTAAAGTCGATGACAAATCCGAGACCATAACCGTCGTGAAAACAGATTCGAAAACCACGGAGAAGCCCGATTCCAGACCCGACACACAACCAGACGCAAAGCCAGACACCAGACTCGAGTCCAAAGACAGCACCGAGAGCGAGCAACAAAAGCCGGCAGGCAAACCATACGAGAAAATCACATACAAATCAGGCGACAAAGAAGCCACTCTTGAGCTCGACGGCGAGGGCAAAGCTGTCAAATACACCGATTTCAACGGTGACGTCATATCCCGCCAGAAAGATGGCAGCTGGCAGCGCGAGAACATCATGGGCAAGGAAAAAGTCGACTTCTCTGTTGATGACAACGGCTCGGCAAAAATCACTTACAAGGTCGATAGAGATGAAAACGATCCATCGAAGGGTCAAGGCGAAGTAAGCAAAACTGTGCACCGCGACGGCACAGAGGTCACCAAATACGAGAATGGAATTACGACAACCAAAACCCGGAATGGTGATACCAGCACCGTCAAGGTCGAACACAATGGCAAAGAGATTCAAACTCTCAAGTTCAAATTCGACAAAGATAAGGGCGATCGACTGGTTGAATTCAATGCAGCAGATGGCACTCGCTACAAATTCGTCGGCACGAAAGACGATGGCAATCAAATCTGGGAAAAGACGACAAAGAACGGCAAAACAAGCTCATTTGAGGGTCGCGTAAGAGCGGACAGCGACGGTCATGTGGTGATAAGGAACGAAGATGCACGCGGTACGAGCAATTACGCGACACGCTATTGCGGCGACGGCACGAAGATTCAAAGCGATGAGAAGGGAAGCATCCGCGTGACAGAAACGAAGGACAAGCTGAAAATCCAGGACGAAAAGCAGCAGGACGGCAGCACGATTCGCACCATTACTTATCCGAACGGTTCCGACTATGTGAAGGTGAAGCTGGACGAAAAAGGAAACGCTGTCTCCATGAAGGGCGAGATTGGAGGCAGGCAGATAAATCTCACGACGGATCCTGATGACAAATCCGGTGCCACCAGGGTAACGTCCATCGAAAATCAGAAGGGCGCCGATTCAGTGCGAGTAACAATGCCTGATGGCACAGTTCGTTTCATTGACAAAGACGGCAAGGTCACAAGCCATCAAAACAAGGAGTCAGCGCCGAAAGGACGAAATCTCGAGCAGCAGGACCTGGTTCAGGAAGTGCCGCATAACGCCAAGGAAATACTCGAACAAAGGGCTAAATTGCTGCGAGACATGAGATTCCCCCCGGCATACGTCAGCGCTTTGATCGTACTTCGCAACCAGTGCCGCGACGGAGGCGATTGGGACTTCAAGCAAAACGGCGGGCAGTATCAGAAATTCGGCAACTTCGCCTATGGGGTGTACGCTGGTGCCTTAGGAATGTCCGAGGAGCGAGCCAATTGGTATGCGGGACTGTACAAGAGAGGACAGGGCAAATCAAACGAGCAGTGGAAGAGCACCTTTGGTCAAAACCCTGCCGATTACAAAACGACAAACGAGGGCATGCGCTACTTCAGACAGCAGATTTGGCCGAAACTGCCGTGGGTATGGCAAAGAGCCTGACGCTCATGACGTGCCCCAGTCACGACTTAAGGTGCCCTGGCTGCAACTGGATCTGACACCTGTCGCGCTGCTCATTGATGGGCTAAGATCATGATCTCATTCATGCGCTCGAACAGTGTCAAGATCGACTTCGAAAATGCTTGCAATGCGTAAGGCACCACCTCATGCCGATACTCAATGGGCTTCAGCATGTCTTAGCCGTGCCTCCCCACTTCTTTTCACAACGACAATACTTTGTGCCGCTCCATCTCTGGCACAACAATACAGCTGGACCGAGACGACGCAAAAATTGAACGACGCGATTTTGCGCCGGGAATACAGCCGCGCAGAAGAGATTGCTCGCTCCGGACTTGCCGTCGCCCAAAGGTCTCACTCACAATCAGAGATATGTCAGGCTAATGCATACATCGCCAAAGCCCTTTTGAAGCGAGGCAGATTTTCCGATGCCGAGCCGTTTTTTCGGGACGCTCTTGCCACAGCTCTTCAGCTGAAAGCCGGCTTTCGCCAGGACGAAGATATGGTGACGGCGCTTGACGATTTAGCAACGGTTTATTACTCAGAAGATTCGGAGCAGTACAAAGAAAGAGCGTTCAAGCACGCACTCGAAATCTTCGACAAGCTTTTTGGCACTAACCACCCCAAGCTGATCGACATGCTGGCCAAATTGGCTCGCTATTACAAAGAGCACGGACGGTATCAGGAGGCGGTCCCACACTATCTGCGCGCATTGAAATTGAATGGCATGGACAATCCTTATACACGCGAAAAGTACTTATGGTCTCTCGGCGAGTGCTACGAAAATATGAACGATCTCAAGAATGCAGAAAAACAATATCGCGCCTCGCTGGCATTGACAGATAAGCTCGGGCCTGACAAGAAGGCGACGTCACGCATGCGCTCTTTTGCGCGTTTTCTTCGCATCACAAATCGTCCCGCCGAGGCCGATAAGCTCATCGCGCGTGCGGTTTCATTGAAGCCGCAAGAGCGCAAACGAGTCACGAGCAGCGAAGTCTTCAAGCCATTCATGCAGGAATTCGCCAGGGAGCAGCTCAATAAAACGAAGAAAAAGCCAATGCCTTGAAGACGCGTGCGTGATAAACTGTCTCCGTTCATCAGGTGCCATAATGTCGGAAACAACGAACCTTCCAGCCCTCCCTTCAATTGAGTACTTGAGCCGGAATAATGTTCCGTTCAGAGTTGAGTTATTCCCGGAAGAAACTGAGAAGGGAGCCGCCAATGTAGCGAAAGCGCTCGGGTTTCATGAGCGCCAGATGTTAAAAACGCTGATATTCGAAGTGGATACCGGCGAAAAGATTTTGGTGATGGTAGGCGGAGATCAGAACATCAAATCCGGCTTGCTGAAAAAGGCGGTCGGCTCTCGCAATATTCGCATGGCCTCACCGGATGTGGTGCGGCAATGCACCGGCTATGCGATAGGTTCCATTCCGCCATTTCACTGGCAGCCCGCCGGCTTTCGCACTTTTCTCGAGCAGACGCTCCTCGACGAGGATTTGCTTGGAGTCGGAACGGGGCAATGGGGAGTTGAGATAATCATCAAACCCGATGATCTGGTGCGCGCGAGCAACAGCATAGTCTGCAGCCTTGTGGACAATGACTCCTGAAAATCTGATAAAGCAACAGCCGCACTCAGAGTCCCGGCGGGAAATAATGAATGTCTGACTCAACTCCGCCGGAGGGCCTGTTTTTCTGCGGCTGAGGTGTCTCCATGAGCAGTTCGTCGAGAGTGCTTTTGTCGAGGACATATTGACGAATGCGCGCATAATTTCGCGACTCGCAACCTTTGACCACTTCAACCGAGCATTCAGCGTGCATGGAGACTTTGCGCGAGACGCTTCCCAAGACTGTTCGTTGAAGTGCAGACCGGCTTCGGCTGCCCATCACAACAAGGTCGGCGGGCCATGTCTTCACGCCTCTCAAGATGAGCTCGACAATGTCCCCTTCCGCTACGCCCGATTTCACGCTTTGAACCTGGCAATGCTCGCGTATGAGGTGCTCATATTGCCTCAAAATTCCTTCGCGCAGCGACTTCTCCTGCTGCCAGGCAAGCAGCTCTCGAGAAGCCGATACTACATTCCTGCGCACATATGCTTCACCGAGAGGCTCAATCGCGGAGAACAATCCAATGTTCTTCCCCCGTATCCAGGACTGTTGCATGATCCACTCAGCAGCTGACGCTCCTTCGGGTGAATCATCCATCGCAACGAGAATATTTTCGCCGCGGGATTCGGTTGGCGCGTATTTCCTTCTCGCGATCAGGACCGGACATTCCGCCCTGTCCAAGATCGCCTGCGAAACGCTTCCCAGTCCCATGTCTTCGCGCATAGACTTGCTGCGGCTGCCGGCTACGATCAGATCGGCATGAAACGTGCTTTCGAACGCCATCAAGACATCGACTGTGTCCCCTTCTAAAACATCCGCCGTGACGGACACTTCGGACAGCGCGCTGGCTGCGTCTCGCGCTATTCGATCGACAAGCTGGCGCAAAGAGTCAATCGACTTCTCCTCATGCCCGTCCTGCCCGAATAAGGCAAGCAATGAATCGAGCACGCCACCCTCATGCGGCACAACGCATACCAGCTTGATCCAGGTGCCGGGATCCCATGCACGATCTAAGACGATATTGAGCGCCTCGAGCGAATGCGGCGAATGATCGAAAGCCAGCAAAATCTTCAAAACACAAGCTCCTGCCCACCCACATCCTGCATCCTATCGATGTGAAGCGAAGCCCTATTGTAGTATGAGTAAGAAAGAATGGCGCTTTCGAGGCATCACTTGCCTTAATCATTAAATGTTGAGCCAGGGCGAAACTTTGACAGGCGGTGTGGGTATCCTTCTCAGATGCCCAGGCAGAGGCTCTTAATGAACAGTCATCAAATTTCATTACGGCTCACGCCGGCGGCGTTGCTTATGTTAATCGCCGTCACAACACTCTTTGCCGCCATGCCTCGAGCGGCGGCTGGCGGGCTGATGCGGGAGAGAATTTACAACCGCATCAAGCAAGGACGGCAGCGGGATTTAGGCGGAGCCGAAGTGACGACTTTAGCCGGAATCAAAGTGGCGATTTGGAAACCCGGCTCTCTCGAGCAGCCGGCTCCACTGGTCATCTTTTCCCATGGGCTGCATGGATTGTACGCGCAGAGCATTTCAATCATGAAAGCCTTGAGCGACAGGGGTTATATCGTAGTCGCGCCCAACCATGAAGACGCCCTCGGAAATGGACACATGGGACGGCCGCAACAACCGCTGGGACAGCCCGATCAGTGGAACGACGAGACCTATCGGGATAGAAAAGAAGATATTATGAGCGTCCTCGCCGCCCTCAAAGCCGATCCGAAATTTCAATCAAAGATTGATTGGTCGAAGATATCGCTGATGGGTCATTCTCTCGGCGGATACACCGTTCTCGGACTTGCCGGCGCCTGGCCGAGCTGGAAGCTGCCAGGAATAAAAGCTGTGATTGCGCTCTCCCCTTATAGCAATCCGTTCGTGAAAAAGCACACGCTTTCAGGGCTTAACGTCCCTGTGATGTATCAGTGCGGAACGATGGACTTCGGTGTAACGCCGTTTCTCACAGGCAAAAGAGGAGCCTTCGATCAAACCTCAGCCCCTGCCTATCTGGTTGAGATCCAGGGAGCGAACCACTTCACATGGTCCAATCTCAATAGAAACCAGGCACATGAGAAGCTCATCGATCACTACTGTCTTGCCTTTCTCGACAAGTATGTCCAGGGCGACCCTTCTGCAGACCCGTCACAACGCCTGCCGGGGGTAAAGAGGCTTCTCACGAAATGATATGTAAAGGCACATCTCGCAAGACGCACTCATTTTTGCCTGCCAGGCACCAGGCTGAGTTCTACTTAAGCTTCCGTCGTATGGCGCGAGTTAAAATCGCGCCACTCAAATCAAATTGGCACGACGATGAATCAATTGACTTTTGCTCCTCAAACTCGCTCCGCTTTTCAAGCCGCCTCACCCAGTCCAACCCGCACGGGCGGCAATAATCCCGCGGCCTCGGCAGACGCCAATATCGGTCCGCAAATGGACATGGATAAAATTGTGCAGGGCATTCGTCTGGCTCTTCAAGGAATAGGCGAAGACGTCAACCGCGAAGGTCTTCTCGACACACCCTCTCGTGTTGCCAGAATGTTTCAAGAACTGCTTTACGGCTCCGGATTGAACCCCGCCGAAGAAATAACAGTTACTTTTGAAGAGCCGCATGAAGACCTTGTTCTTGTCAAAGACATTCCTTTCGCCAGTATGTGCGAGCACCATCTTGTCCCCTTCATCGGCGCGGCGCACGTCGCCTACATACCTAATGAAGGACGAATTACAGGCCTTTCCAAACTCGCACGCGTAGTGGAGCTTGCTGCGCGGCGCTTGCAGGTGCAAGAACGAATGACGAGCCAAATCGCAGATGCGCTTGTCGAGCGCCTGAATCCAATTGGTGTGGTCGTCGTCTTAGAAGCGGAGCACTTGTGCATGTCCGTGCGGGGCATTCGAAAGCCCGGCAGCAAAACCGTGACTTCCGCCATTCGCGGCGTGTTCCGTACTAATGACGCCTCGCGGGCAGAAGTGATGTCGCTCATACGCGATCGCTGAGACTCGCTTGGCATTGAGAGAGTCGCAGGCAATCAATGTTCTTGGCCGTCAACTGTTCTTGGCCGTCAACGTCAGCTCATGCGCCTCGGTATTCGCTCGCGCGCCCTCGCGGTAGGTGGCAAAACAATTTGTAGTTTCCCACAAAGTAACTTCTACGACAGGCAACCCCTTGCTCTTCGCCTGATCGAAAATCAATTTGGCGATGTTTTCGGCCGTCGGATTTACTTCCATGACAAAGAGGGGCTCGTTCATTTTCTGCAACGCCGCCAGTGCAGGATCGTCTTTGTGCAACAGCAATTTGTGATCGATGAATTGATCGATCCAGCTTGATACCAGAGTTCTTATTTCGGTGAAGTCAACAACCATGCCTTGCTCATCGAGCTCAGCAGACTCGAGCGTAATTACAGCCAAGCCGTTGTGTCCGTGCAGATTGGCGCACTTGCCCTTGTAATTAAGCAATCTGTGTCCGTAACAAAAGGGAATTTCACGAGTGATTCGGTACATGTCTCACCTCATTTGAGGACTAACTCTCTAGCTCCGGCAATCGTTGCGTATGTTGTCCGATCGCTCAATCCGGCTTCCATGAAAGCGACCCGGCGTTCGTGGCACTTATTGCAGCGCCCGCATTGAACAAACTCAGGATAAGCGGGCACACGAACAGGAGCGATACAGGAGAATGTCAGCTCCAGAGGCATATTGCGTCCCAGGTCAAGCACATCTTTCTTGTGCATCCGGCTAAAGGGGCGCAGAAGCGAGAGTGGCTGAGCCATTGCCAGTCCGGCCGCCTCTTCAGCCGCGGAGAAAAATGCCTCCGTCGCATCAGGAAATGGATTGGTGGAAAGCGACCCGTGCGCCAGAAATCTCACCCGATTAATCGCGCACCAGACAGCGGCCTTAGAGATAAACAATATGTTCCTTCCTGGAATGTAGACTGCTTCATCGGCAGTGGTGTCATCAGGGACGCCATCACCGGTGATGCTCCAGTGCCCGCTCAGCAAATCAGTGATCGGCAAATCAAGCACGGTGAGAGCGGCGATGCGCGGATGAGCCGTTGCCGACAAGAAGCGTCTAAGGCACTGAAGCTCCGCTTCTTCCCAGCGCAGCCCAAAACGGACATAGAGGGGCTTGACCCATTCAAATTGCGCGGCAAGCGCAAGCGTAAGCACGGCACTTTCAACGCCACCGCTTGCCAAAACCGCAATCGAGCTTTGAGTTCTCGTCGATGCATCCAGATGATCGGGAAAAAACAGTTGATGAAAAGCCAATTTACCAACCACGCCTGACTAGTAATTTCGTCTTTGCTGCTCAGCCAATTGAAACTGGCATTGCCACCAAACGGACAATTGCCTGCCCATTGTCGAATGGCACCAATTTGCAAGTCACGAGATTATAGCCGCTTGGCAAGACCAGGAATGCATTTGCCGCACTATCGCTTAACGTCGAGCCACAAGCCTGAGCACGTCACGTGAGGCATGCTCACGGCAATACACCGGGCCGTGTCCGGGCAGCAGCAGTTGTGCAGGCAGCTCCGCATAACGCTTCAAGCTTTGCCTGAGTGTTTTGCCGTCCAGGGTGAACCATGGCATTCCCAGGTGCAAAACGTTGAAAGAGGAAAGAACGTTATCGCCGCAAAATATTCCTCTTGCCTGTTGTGACCACAAGCTTATGCTGCCTGGAGTATGACCGGGGGTATGAATTACTTTCAAGCTCCCCACCGTATCACCATCTACAAGCGGGCAAACATTCTCGATCGCAGGCGGATTCAACATGCCAAAACGATGTCCGGTTTTGAGAATGGCTCTGCATAACCAGAACCCATCAAGCTCGGCCATACAACCGCGCCCTTGCAAGAATCCGACTTCGGACTCATGAGCAAACACGTCGGCTCCGGTCCTTGAAGAAAGCTCAGCTGCAGCACCGGCGTGATCCGGATGAGCGTGAGTGATGACAATCCGTTTTAGTGGTCGCCCGAGGTGCTCCACGGCACCCATGATGATGAGTGCATGCCACGGATGTGCAGCATCCACAAGCGTCAAACCATCCTTTTCTTCAAAGAGCCAGCAATTCGTCGACGCCGGGTGATGAAAGGCAATTTGAAAGAGATGCGGGCGGATTTCCTTGAAAACGTGGGCTCGACTTTTCTGCAAAACACTCATACCTGGATTATTGCATGATCTTAGAAGCTCTGGCGCGCCACCCCAAACAGTTGGGAATCTGCTTGCCTTGCTTAGAGGTCCGGCGCCGGCGCTCAAGCAGAGAGGATACAATTGTGCCGATGAACGGCAATGCCTCATTTCTCGAGCCTGTATTATTTCTCGCACTGCTTGGCGTGGCGATGACGCTCGTTCTTTATCGCCCGGTTATGAAGCGCAAGAATTATTGGGCGCAAGAAGTGGCAAAAGTCAGGGGAGGCGGCTATGTCCCACCGCCACCGAAGTATCTGCATGCTCTCATCATGCGTCTTTTCTGCATTGCTTTCGCATTTGTGGAAGTAGGGCCGATCAGGATTGTTGGCAAGTACCGCCTGCCTAAAAATGGTCCCACCATCATTGCGCCCTTTCATGTCGATGCCGGAGACGCCTCCGTCGTATCTGCTCTAATCGGCATCAAACCAATGTATTACTTGATTCGCACCACTGAAGTGCTCGGCTGGCGAGGCTGGTTGGCAGCTATGACGGGCGCGATAGCAGTCGATGAAGAATCGCAGGAAGGGCGCACCAAAGCCTTCAAGTCCACCGTCAATGCACTGGTAAATGGCGGACCGAATGTGCACATCGTCATATTCCCTCAGGGTCAACTGGTTCCGGATGAAGAAGTCCGCCGGCACGACTTTAAATCAGGGACGATGGCAATCGCGAGAATTGCTGCACGCAAGCGTAAAGAGCCAATTTGGATAGTACCGGTCGGCATTCACTACAAGACGGAGCCAGAAGAGGGAACGCTCTTTCAGCACCTCGTCGAACGCCTTGGCTTCAAGAAATTCAGAAACCTTTTCGGGCGCAAAAATTATGGTGCTTATGCGGTTATTGGAAAGCCCTTTCAAATCACACCAAAAGCACCTGACCTTGACCTGGTAATGAGATCGCTGACGCTTGAAGACGACGCGGATAAAGCCACCGACACATACGTCAAGCGCCTGAAGATTTTGCAAAAGACAGCGAGGCAGAAGGCGTAGATTGGGAACAATATTACAAGCCTGACGCATTGCTGCGCTTCAAGTGGGCAGGCTTCACCGGAGAGCGAGAATGACTGAACAACATCGCGGGCCACGATTTGCGCTTTTACTCCTGGCAAACATTTCGGCAGCGCTTATCCTTAACTCGTCCGCTGTCTCAGCCCAGAAGTCCGCTCTCGATCAAAATCGCATGATGCAAATGCTCGACCAGGTCGAACAAGGAAAGATACAGGCGAAACCAGTCCGGCGTCCTGCCAGACGAGCCATGATGGGGCAGGGCATGCACGGCATGATGGGGCAGGGCATGTCCGGCGCCATGATGGGGCAGGGCATGCACGGCATGATGGGGCAGGGGATGCCCGGCATGCTGGGGCGAGGTATGCCCGGCACGATAGGGCAGGGCATGATGGGGAGCTCACCGAGGTTTCCCGGAATGGGGATGGGCTCTGGAGCTAACAAAACTCAGATCATGCGGATGCTGCAGCAGAAGCTTTCAGGCATGCAGGGCGGTCGCATGGGCAACGGGCCGGTCATGGAGATGATCCGTGGCAGGGCCGGCGGTCCGCCACCAAATATGATGCTGAAGCCGATGACGGGCATTTCTGGATCGGGAATGTCCAATATGTTCGGCCAGGCTCTTCAAAAGAACAAACAACAAAGCAATATGATGCCTGCTATGGGCAGAGGACAACTCCTCAAGGGGGGAGGACTGGCAAGCGCCGGCAGGCAACAGCCCTCATCAGCTTTCGCATCGCAGCCCCTGCCGAAGCCGTCCCCTGCCACCAAAAGCATGGACGATCTAGCTCGTCAATTCGAAGCGCAGTACGGCAAGTAAATAATGCTGCACGACAATCGGAGCCGTCGCGCTGCTTCGGTCTTCAGGCAATCTGCGCCAGCGGTACTTTCATCTCTTATCGATTTTTGGATAGCTCTCATACAGACGGGCCATAGTTTTGCGATCGCGCGAAGTAAGAACTTCCGAGCATGTCGGGGCATTTTCAAAAAACATGACGTCAGCATTGTTAATTGAGTGTCCGCAAATTCCCAGCGTATGTCCGACCTCATGTAACACCACCTTGCGAAGATCACCCTCGCTCAGGAAATTGCCTTCCGAGTTGCGCAGCAATAAGATGATCCTGGCCTTTCGAATTGCTTCATCGCCTTCTGCCGCATTGCTTGTTTCGACCAGGGCGTTGCCCTGTTCCACGCTTGCCCCTAATTTCTTCAGATAATCGATTTGGTCCGTCCACGTGCAGACGATGTCGGCATTCGCTTTGTCCCCCACAATCTTGTATGCAAGCCGACCGTCTGATGCATCGCACCAGCTGTTGAATGCATCAATCAGAATCTGGCGAAACTCAGGTTTGTAGCCTTGTACCCGTGCACCAGCCTTATCCAGGCCATCAGCGATAAACACTCTTACAGGAAGAGCAGATTGAGGCCAACGTTGGAGCCGCCCGCCGGACTGAATGGCGGCAAAATAATCTGCTGCATTTGCATCAGCGTCTTTCTGATTGGCGTGAACCTTGCGTAAGGTGGCGATCATATTGGTGGCTACTACACCTCGCTCGCGATCTTTATCTTTTCGCAAGTAGTCCTCATACGCCTCGATCGCTTTTGAAAGTTCGCCATTGCGCTCGTAACATCCTGCCATGTTAAAGAGAGCGGAAGTTAAGCCGGGTTCGAGTCTCATTGCTTGCTTATACTCTGCAATGGCGCGAGAGAACTCCGCAAGGCGCGCATAGGTTTGTCCAAGAGCGTAATGAATATGAGGCTGGTCAGGCCAGAGCGTTTGCGCCTTTTCCAGCAGCCCAAGCGCATCCATGGCATTATTTTGCTTGAGACAAGACTTAGCCTCTATCAGCAGCCGGCATGCTTCATTTTGTTGCGCGTCACGAGGAGACAACGTCACTTCAGCAGCCAGGCTCACCGCAGCGATCACGGAGGCAGAGGCAACGGCCGCGAAACAGGCTCTAGCGACTTTACTCATTATGACCTTTAGCAATCCCGACCTCTGGAAATCCCTGTCCAAACACCTTAGATTATAGTCGCTCGAATGATGTCCACATGGATCACCAGGACCATCCTTCTCATCACTGCCACATCAAAACACACATGGTGCGCAGCAAATGCTGATCATGGCTAAAGATATGTCCACGCTTCGGGAATTGCCTTTTTGGGATTTTCCTTTTTCGGCAAACTGTCAGGAATTGGTTCATCCGTCTGAGGAGGCTCAGGCTCTGGCTTGGGCTCAGGATTAGGCTCCGGCTTGGGCTCGGGTTTGGGTCGCGGTTCTTGCGGAACGAAAGGCTCATCCTTTGGTTTCTGCTTATCGGTGGGGCTCATATCGGAATCCTCTCTCTATGCGTTCCAATTCACAACTGACTCGTCGGTATGCGAGCAATTGCGCTCTCCGTTCGGCGGTTTGCTTTGGACCTGTCATAATTCGCACACCTCATCTGAGGCGACTTCCAATTGCGGACGCAACAGAGACAGCCTGGTGCCGATTAACTGGCGTCTGTAAGGATACATTGCAGATCTTCCTGCGCGTCTCCCCCACACTGCACGGACAAATAAAGCCGTAACTCGCTCCCAGACGAAGTTTGGTGAGGGTAGCCAATGTCGCGAGCCGCCGCTGCTTTGCGCTTCTCCCAGCAATAGAGCCATGCTGAGCCGTCCTAACAGGAACTATCTCGGCAGCCCGACGTCGTTCAGTGCACGAACCATCCGTGCGAAGGTTTCGAGGTAACGCTATGAACATCAAAAAATCATTATTCATCAATTCAATTGCATTTGGTGTTTTGGCGGTTAGTGCTCCCGCTGCGAATGCGCAATTTTACGTAGACTACCTGCGTAACTTCACGCACCGGGGCTCTGCCGGCAACTTCTACCAAATCAACAACAATATTCAGGCGGGAATCAATCAGATTCGCAATCAAATCAACTCCGGTGTCGCTTCCGGTCGGTTGAGTCCGGCCGAAGCTCATCACTTCAACGTGCACCTGGCGAATCTGATCGCCCGACATAACCATTTTAGTGCCGACGGCGTATATACAAATGCCGAAGTGCAAAGCATGCTGCTCGAGTTCAGCACAATCAACAATACTTTGGCGTCAGCTTTGAACGACGGCGTATATGGTGGCATCGCCGCATATCCTGGCTATTACGACGGCTATTATCCATTTACGGATTACAACTCCGTCATCAACTTCCAGAATCAACTCTGGTCGCAAATCAATGCGGCCAATGTTGCGGCTGCGCAAAGAGCCGCATGGCTAAATGAGTACAGGATCTTGCAAAATCGTTTAGCCAGGCAAAATCTCAGGGCCACCTATCGCAATAACAATGATCTGAGACAGCTGGTCAAGCTGCAACAAAAAATCATACGCCAACAACAACTTGCGACACCAGGGCACCGCAAGTGGCGCTAAATCATTCCAGACAGAGCCAATCCGAGCATTTGCGGTTATGAGGCGAAGCTCTGCGTCGCCTCTTCGCTTGGCTATTCCCACGGCCCCCTCACGTGGTCGTAACAGGCGTCACCCTTCTCCCCTTCCACCAGCGCGTCACGCGCCGCTGACAGACGGTCGATTTCTTTCAGCCGGCGCGCGACTTCGCGAGCGGCTGTACCCGGATCTTTCCGTGTAATGATATTCTTTATCGTCGTCCAACAATTTGAGCCAAACGGCAGGAGAAGAAATCGGAGAGCGGCATCAATCGCCACCAGCACACCTGTGATTGCAAATGGCAGTGTATAGCCGCCAATTTCATACAGCCAACCGCCGGCCGCCGGGCCCACAACCGAGCCCGCAGTGTTGCCCATCATGGCAAAGCCCATCATTTGCACGCGCTTTTCAACATAGTGCTCAGCCACGAGCGCTAAGCCGGCCGTCCATGTGGCCGCGGCGGCGGCGCCCTGCGAGATGCGTGCCACCATGAGCAACCAGAAGTTGGGGGCAAACCAGAATAACCCGCAAGCCAGCGCGCACCTGAGTGGAATCAACATCGGCAAGGACAGCAAATATATTAAGCCCGAAGAGCTCCACAATTACCTGGTGCGCGTCGGCGACAAAATTGATCCGCAAGAGAAAGAAGATCTTCTCTATGTCATGCGTCACTTCAGACAAATCTCTGATGCTGACGGCAAAAAAGCAGGGAAAGGCATTTCCTTTGAAGACATGAATGCTTATGTGGTCGGAAATATGTACAACGATCACATCATCGAATTGCAGCGCCAATACACAATTCTCAAACAAGAAAATGCGCAACTGCGCGGGCTGGCAAACAGAGTGGAAAGAAGGGAAGCGCCACCGGTGTCGGGACGTCCGGGGGAGAGCGGCAGAGTGATCACGGACAAACTGCCCAATGGACATTATCGGGCGGAGGGCATGGACGTTCCTCTAAGTCAGGAAGAATTCAAACGTCATTACGGCATTCCGCAGGAGATTGATCTTCTCAAATTCATGCCGGGCAAGCCAAATGATGGCACAGTCCCCGACTACTGGTCTTCCGGAGCCTCAGTGGGGCTTGGAGGAAGAATGGCAGACGGAAGCCTGAAATGGGATCACGCCGATCGCCACGATCTGAAATATGATTTCAGCCGCAATTTCGCACAGGTCTTCAAATATCTCCAAGCTCTCCCGCCGGAGAAGCAAACCGAGTTCGCCTTCAACTTTGCACGGACTCAGGCTCATGTCTTCAAGGCAAACGGCTATGACCTGAAGATTGTCGACAATGAAAAGGTCTACGCCGAAGGCGAAACATCAGGATGGACGGATTTTGTGCAGGACGTCGACAGCGATCATCCGCTCATCCAATGGTAAGCAATAACATATAGCTCAGGCGACTTGCAATGGTGTTTGATCGTGATACCGATCTGATCTGAGATGCCTATCTGTTTTAAACTTATAGGTTTAGTCCAGAAATGAGAGCGATTTCCCCAAAAGCCCGATTGAGAGCGCCTTCACCATTATCTTCTTAGCTTTTGCCCACTAAACTTATAAGTTCAAAATCGAGAGCGATCTGACACCTGATCTCACTCGTGAACATAGGCCCAATCACCGATGCGTTCAACTCTGCCGCCATGCTCGCTCTGGTCGTAGCGTTTGCCTGGTCTAAAGAAAAAAAGATCGTTGTTGTTTGTTCCCAGCGGGCAGAGAATTTTGAGCTCCCAACCGGCATCAGAACCGGCATGCAAAACTTCGTACTCATATTTCGGATAGGGCCCCATCCCGGTGCCAGGAATCTTGGCCATATACTTCGGCACCAGTTCGTCGAGAGAGCCCGGTGGTTTTCCATGGCTGCTTTCATAGTCCGAGATTGCCTTTGTGATGGGCTCCGCGCGTTTGGTCAGAAGCGAGAATTCAATTACGCGAATGCGCTCACCAGCAATCATGGCAATAACGATAGCAATGAAAGTCACAGAGGCCATGCGAATCTCAAGAAGCGCGGACCGTTTGAAGCGCGGCATAAGAAGAAGGGGAATGCCAATAATCACAGCCAATGCGGAAAGGATGCAGAGAATCCCGATTGCTGCCTGGGCGCCAAGATAAATGGATAGATTGCCCGCAGGTGAATAGGCAAAAAGAAGAATTGCTATATACAGCGCGCACAAACCGATTAGCAAAAGAGCGAATTTGCCGCCTCCCGTGGTGAGAAATCTTTTGCTCTTTGCTCTTTGCTCAGTGGACATTACAAGCCACACGCGTTCGGATCAAAAATTCAGACCAACTTGCTTGCATGCTTGATGATGTGCTTCAGAGGAATACTGACCTCCACCTTTTGATCGCTGCCGGGAACAGGAGTACTTACAACCAGCATGAGACCTTGCTTGCCGCGCTTCAGAATAGCGCTGCCCTTGACGGCTATCGCCTGGCGGCCGAGGACACTGACGAACTTGAGGACAAAACCCTCGTTGATGTTTACGCGCAGCCCATTTTGCTGCTGGTCGAGGAGGGCTTCAAAGTGAATTCGTTTGCCCACGATTACGGACTCCAGCTCGGTCAGAGGAGCAACGGACTTTCTCAATTCCAAATTCACTTCCTTGGCGCAGACAATCTCGACTTCTACAGAAAGCGGCAGTTTTGGCGTCAGCTTGAAGGATTTGACTCCGGTAAGCTCGGAGAGCAGATCGCTTATGACT
>DATNRC010000629.1:0-4049 GCA_036703705.1 Candidatus Obscuribacterales bacterium | reverse complement strand
CGAAACCTGAGTAACACAGCCAAAGACCACATCCTCGACCAGTGCCGGGGACACTCCGGCGCGCGACATCAGCTTGCTCAAAACGATCCCCGCAAGCTCATCCGGTCTTATAGTGCTCAGCGCTCCATCTCTCTTGCCAATAGCGCTGCGCACAGCTTCAACAACGACTACATCGCGTTTTTCCATCTCGCTCATAAACTTTCTCAGCCCGGGGCACAGCCCCATAGTTTATCGCATAACCGGCGAACACTCACAGGCTCTTACCTTGAAAGCCCCCACGCCATCCAATCATTATCATGCTCGCATCTTCATGATTGGCCGGCGCAGCAAATGTTCAAGCTCATGAGTTGGGACATACTTGCAACGTGCGCCCCTGTGCCGCTCAGTCCATTTCAAGACCCGAGTCGTAACTTATATGCTCATTGACAGGACGGCGATTATCGTTGTCAGACGGGCGATGTTCCATCCCTGCTCCGAAACCTGAGCAACACAGCCATGAGTTCCCAGATTGATCTGTACGAGATATGTTTCACCGTCTCAAAGACGAAACACGGATCTTCTGGTCCGGCGCTGATGCCCGGAGCGATGCGTGCCGGACGGGGATTTCTTGGTAATCGGCTTTGCCGTCGGGGCATTCGCTGTCTGCTGCTGTGATACTGCTGATGGTGCGGCCTTGCCGTGTAGAATCGGATTTCCCAAAAAAAGGCAGAGGGCGACGAAAGCGAGCAGCATCACTGCGTGCGTGGGACCGTTGTAAAACTCCAGATCGTTGCGTTTGCCATATTTCGATGGATTGCCTGTCTTTCCGCGCACCAACATCACCAGTACGAGTCCGGCAATGAAGCCGCCAATGTGCGCGAAGAAAGCTATGTGGGCCACGCTCACGGGAATCAGTGAGGAAAGCAGCACTTGCAGGCAAAACCAGCCGCCAATAACGAGCACGGCGGGTATGCGAAAAGTTCTAAAGGCGAAAAGCAGTGAATCATCGCCCCACCATGTTTTGCAGGTGGCGTGCGGGTGGAGGATTATGTATGCGCCCATGACACCAGATATGGCACCGCTTGCACCGACACAGGGAAGGATGCTTGAGGGATCCGAGTACATATGGGCGCAGGCGGCAAGGATGCCGCAAGCAAGATAAAAGATTAGATATGTGAAGTGCCCGAGCTCTTCTTCAACATTGTCGCCAAAAAGATAGAGCACCCACATATTGCCGAGCAGATGGAAAAAACCAGCATGCACGAACATGGAGGAAAACAATAGACAAAACTGCTGAATGTTGTGCTGTGACAAGAAGGCGTAAGGGGTATAGCCCCAGTGTCTGTAATACTCGCTGCTTGCGCTCAGACCCCAGAGAAAAAAGATGAGGACATTGGCGGTAATGAGGAAGATGTTTACGATTGGGATCTCGTTGTTTTCAACGTCGTCGCTCAGAATGATCATGGCTTGGTGGCGAAGAAAAACCGGCTCGCAAGCGAGCCTGGCAGCGGGAAAGTGGCGTAATTTAACTGGGGAGCTCTGCGGTGCGGTGTCAGATGGCAGAAAACGTGACCATCATAAGGCAAAAATAAGCCTGCTTGACAACTGTTAATCAAGTCTTCATGCCCTTGGGACTGTGCTCATGATGCCCGCTTGTGACGCTGCTGATTTCTTTTTTCCTCTTCTTCTTCTTCTTCCAGGCGATGCTTCGCCGGTCTCAAGTCTTCGTTGGCTGGACCGTCGATTACCCTGCCGTCAGCGGTGAAGCGTGAGCCGTGCACCGGACAATCCCAGCTCTGCTCTAGTGAATTCCAGGCGACGATGCCGCGCAGATGAGGACAGTATGCAGAGTGCTCGTGCAACGTTCCATTGAGGTCCCTGCATGCGGCAATTTTCTCACCATCTCGTGTTATGACGCGGCCTTCGCCTGCCTTCAGATTGCTTACGCTTTCCGTCTCAGGCGGCGTGAAGAAAGCGGCATATTGGGTCATTGCATTTACATTTTCTTTGAGATATTCGACTGATGCTGATAAAACCTTTCTCGATGGATTGTACAAATCGGCCCACGGGTTGTCGCGTCCTAAAATGAGATCGCGCAAAATGATGCCGGACATGGTGCCGTGTGTCATTCCCATCCCTGAATCACCGGTGGCAATATAGACGTTTCCTTTGTGGCCAGGGTCTTTGCCAATAAAGCCAAGAGCATCGACCGGCTCGTATACTTGACCCGACCATCGATACTCAGCATCTCCAGCTGATGGAAGAAATGTCTTTGCGAACTGCTGCAGCTTCTCAAAGCGATTTTCCCCGTCATCTTTCTGTCCGGTCTTGTGATCTTCTCCGCCGACGATCATCATCTGCGATACCGGATCGCCGGGCATGTCTTGCAACCGCACATAATGATATGGATCGTCCGTGTCCCAATAGAGGGCGATTGGCACCGAACCGCGCGGTATGCGGCAGGCGATGACATAAGTGCGATAGGCGGCCTGTTTTGTATGCACTTTTACCCAGTCTGTGATGGGGCTGTTTGTGGCTATGATGACGGACTCGGCGTCAACGAAGAATCCCTGTTGTGTATGAACATAGAGTGGGGCATCACCTTCGATACCAGTGACGTGAGTTTCGGTGAAAAGCCGGCAACCGTCCCGCAGGCACGCATTGACGATGCCCCTCAAGTATTTCAATACATGAAATTGAGCCTGGTCCGGAAATCTGATTGCCGGTGATTTGATTGAACTCGAAAGAGGCAGCTCTTCCACCATTTCCGCTCCCTGAAAACCCAGCCGTCGAGCAGATGACAGTTCTCTTTCCAAAAGAGACTTAGCATGCCTTTCACCCAGGAACAGATAGCCGTCCAGGCGGAGAAAATCGCAATCTATCGATTCGAGGCGGACGATTGAATCGATTTGCTCAATTGCGGCAGTTTGGCTTTCAAGAGCGAGCTGCGCCTTCTTTAAGCCATGCATGCGCTCGATCTCAAAAAAACGATCATCGATGACGTTTGTTATATGTGCTGTGGTGCGCTGCGTTTCTCCACTTGAGAGCGGTCCATCGTCAAGCACAATCAC
This sequence comes from Candidatus Obscuribacterales bacterium, assembly GCA_036703705.1. Lineage (GTDB taxonomy): Bacteria > Cyanobacteriota > Vampirovibrionia > Obscuribacterales > Obscuribacteraceae > DATNRC01. The sequence continues at coordinate 999 of DATNRC010000629.1, read as the reverse complement.
CGATTTTCCTTCTTTGCAAAGGAGATATGCACACGTCAAACCTGTAATTCCGGCTCCAACCACGCAGACATCGCAGCGGAGTGATTCGGCTAGCGGCTCAAAGGTTGGCATCTGCGCTGTGTCGGTCCAAATTGAGCGTGTTTTTTGAGAGTCGGCTTTCATTTTCATCACCTTTCTTGCAGATAGTCCAAGGCTGAGACGCTTGCCGCCACTGATATGGTTCCTAAAACGTGAAGTAATATTGGCGGCGGCGAGACAGGGTATAAACCCATCGGAGAGACCGCCAATGCGCCTGGACGAAATCGAACGCGAATTCAAGGAAGCCGAAAGCACATTGGCTCAGGCGGATCAGACTCTGGTTGCGGGACGTCTTAATGATGCGCATAAGCTTTACGAGCAGGCACTGGCGTTGCTCACGTCTGCTTTCGGCGCTGAGGATGGACGAACAATTTCATGCATGGAGTCCCTTGGGGATGCCTGCTATGAGTTGAAGAAGTATGACGAGGCGGCCAGGCGATATAAAGAAGTGTTTGCTGTCCGGCAGCGCCTGGGCGGAATGCGAGATCAGGAAGAGGCGGTTGCCCTCTTTAAAATAGCCAAGGCTTATTCTCATGCTCCTAATGCCAGAGAAGCAGAAAAGCATTTCGAGATGGCGGCTGACATCGCCCGGAAGAAATTGCTCCCCGGCGACCCTGTCCTGAGCAATATCCTCGAGGCCAGTGCTTCCTATGCCGCCCGCCTGAAGCAGAAGGACAAAGCTGAGGCACTGCGTGAAGAGGCTCGTCAGAATAGAGCCAGGTTTGGCTCGTCGAGCCAGGTGATCGAACGCTATCTCGAGCCTCTTGCCGGTCCGAGGCTGGGCGAGCAAACGCTGCCGCCGGGAGCCAATCTGCGGTTTCGCAAAGAACCTCAGCCTGATGAAGCCAAAGAGCCGCCAACAGAGGAGCGCAAGCAAATCAATCAAGCAGTGGCGCTTCTGGCTGCAGTCACAGTCCTTTT
>DATNRC010000628.1:0-2554 GCA_036703705.1 Candidatus Obscuribacterales bacterium | reverse complement strand
CGTCGGAAATAATAGGAAGTTTGATAGGCTCGTCGCCTGGGCGAGATGGCGGCGTACGTTGGTGAGCGGCGGTGTCTTACTTGTCGCGACCGTTTTCCTGGCATGGAATCAGCTGGCGAGATCTCATTGCGTGGCTGAACGTCATCATTAGCCGTTTGCACAATGGAGGTTGGCGCCGGACGATAAGCCAGCTCCGTCGGCCGACTGCCTGCGAACGTGCAGAGAATGAAATTGCAGGTCGCTACCCCTGCTACTATAACAAGAGTCAGTGATGCCGCGACTGCGATGCGATGCCTTATCAAAGCTTTTTGGCTTTGCAGGGTCGGCACCGCCTCCGGTGCGAAGGATATGCTGGTGATTTTGCTGTCGTTCGGCGCTTGTGGCTCTTCCGTCAAATTGGTTGCTACAGCCATAGCAGAGGAGGTTGCTTCTGTGTTGCTTGTATTCTCGGGTGACGATGAGTAGAGGTCCATCACTACCTGTCGCCGGCTGCGAATCGGTGGTTTATCGTCAGCGGGATCGGGTGCGAAGGACATAGGCGCGGCGGAAGCCGAACGGGCTTTCTGTGCAGATTTCCAGGCATTGATCGAATTCATCAATTCTTCTACGCTTTGGTAGCGATCTTGCGGTTTCTTTGCCAGGCAGCCGAGAATAATCGCCTCTACTTCAAACGGAATGTTGAGCTCGCTTGCAATGCCACGAAAACGCGGGGGCAAGGAGTTTAGATGTTTCTGCACAATTTCTTCATTTGTGTCTCCCGTATAAGGAGGCTTGCCTGTAACCGCCTCATACATCACAAGACCGAGGCAGTAGATGTCCGATCTTTCGTCAATTGCCGTGCCGTTTAGGTGCTCCGGACTGAGGTACGTCGCTGGCTCTTGGTACAGGTTTCTTTCATCGGCACTGAGAGTTTTACTCTTGATGACGGCGCGCCCGAAACCTGCGAGCTTAGCCAGTTCTGCTCCGCTGGATTCAGCCAGCAACACAATACTTCGCGGTTTTATACTTCCGTGGACAATGCCATTCTGGTGGGCGTGCGCTAGGGCGTCGAGGATTTCGCTGAAAACGGGAAATGCCAATTCAACCGGCAAACAGCCATCCATTGCAAGAAGGCTCGCCAATGACATGCTGGCTAGATATTCATGAACTATATACAGACGACCGTTTTGTGAGAAATTATCGAGCAAAGCGATGATGTTTCTGTGTTGCAGTCGTTTTAGCGTGCTCACTTCATTTTCAAAAATGTGCTCTTGCCCTGAAGGGTGCACATCAGGGCAGAACTCTTTGATTGTTACGTTGTCGCTGGTGAGCTGATCGCGTGCAATGTACAGGCTTACGCACTCATCCGATGGGACGGATCGCTGAACAAGATAGCGACCGTTCAAAATACGACCAATCGGATATATACCGGTTGAAGCTGTTCCAAGGGCGCTCAAAAAGATCACCTATCGGATGTAGCAGGTCCGGTATCAATATAGAACTTCGGTGTTGAAATCGGTATGAAAAGAGATTCAGTATCCGATTGGCTGCTGGTTGGGAACAAATTACAACCGGCATTTGCTTGGAAACCGCACGGTCGCAGTTATTTTTTTTTCGCTGGCTTGCCGCTTACCTCTCCAAGCCAATTGAGCGCTTCGACGAGTCCGGCATGTCCCGTCTCAGTCACATAAACATCATCCCCACTGGCCGCCAGCTTCAATTTTGGCGGCGCGTTGAAACAATCATCGCTCAAAGTGACTTTCGTTATTCTTGTTGTGTGAAGGGAGAGATTTTCTGCGCCTGAGGGGTCGACGTAAATGACTTCAAGGGGCAGTTTCAAGAACGGCGGCAATGAATAGAGCCGCGACAGCACTTCGGCAAATTGCCGAGGGAGGCTGACACCTGTTAGTGCACTGTACGATGCGCTGCAAACTCCATTTGCATGCTCCACCTCGAAGCGATTCGCCGACAGTCTTGATGGTGGGTGCTTGAACATCGTCAATTTGCTGGCATGAACGCCAGCTACTGTAGTGTCTCTGTCAGGCTTCCAGGGTCCATTCATCATGTCGTCTCTGTGACCGGCAAAGACTCTTGAGGCATGTGGACCCGTGAATTTGTCCGGTACTGTGAAGAAAGTGCGTCCGTTCCCGCGATTGAAAAGCTGTACTCTGTACGCCGGTGCCTTGCAAATGAGGGTGACGCCCGTGCTGAGGCTGTCGACTCGCAGGGCTTTTGCTGTGAGAAAGACTTTGTGTGCGCCGGAGATTTTACTCTTCTGCTCAACTATCCAACCTGTTGCGGCGATAACTGAAGCGCACGAAACCGTGCTCCACGCCACCAATGTACAGATGAGTAAGATTAATCGTGTCATCGCCGGTCGCTGTTTTACATGTTTCCATGCTAACAGAGAGTCAAGGAGGCGTCTCTCCGCGATGTCCCCACTTGCTGCCGGAGAAGCGGCAGCGAAGAAGCGCATGAGAACGTTTAGTTGCTCACTCCAAAAGCACCCTGTCGGCATTGCATCACCGGCGGTGGCGTCCTCGAGAGGGTTGACCGTTTGGAGCATGTCGAGAAT
>DATNRC010000627.1:0-7268 GCA_036703705.1 Candidatus Obscuribacterales bacterium | reverse complement strand
CCTGCATAAAATTCGCTAGACGCTGGCAAACTATGTCAGCAAAGTGCGAACAATCTCAGCAGGGCGAGCCAAAACCGCCTTCGCCCCGCGCTCTACAATCGGTCTCTGGATAAGATCAGGGTATTCGGCCATCAAGTCGATAATCTCATCATCGCTCAAATCTTTCTCTGCCAGACCGAGATCTTTATAGATCGGCTCCCTGGTGCGCAGCAAGTCATGCGGCTTCATACCCATTTTCTCGAGCAGCGCGCGCAATTTGTCTCTGCCGATAGGTTCAAGGTAATAATCGATTTTCTCGTACTCGGCACCGCTTTCCCGCAAAATCTTGTCCAGATCGCGGCATGTTGTGCAAGTAGGCTTTTGATAAACGGTAATCTTGTCCTTCACCTGATCGTCTCCCATCGGCTCCGCTGAAGGCGAAAATGATATCACCCTGGAATCTTTTGCTCCCCGTCTGCGTCTAACGCGAGGCTTTCAACGCCTGGGTATAATACTTGAATTTCTGGCGTAAACCACGCATCTCCGCAACAATGGGAACACAATGAGTTTCAAAGTATTTCACGTAGACGCATTCGCCAATGCACCGTTTAGCGGTAATCCGGCTGCTGTTTGCATTCTCGAGGAAGCGCGCAGCTACATATGGATGCAGCGCGTAGCGGAGGAGATGAATCTGTCCGAGACGGTATTTATCCAGCAGCAGGAGGACGGATTTAATCTCAGATGGTTTACCCCAACTGTCGAAGTTGAGCTATGCGGGCACGCCACTCTTGCCAGCGCGCATATTTTGTGGGAACAAGGCTATCTGGAGAAAAGCGAGGAAGCTCATTTTTCCACGCAGAGCGGTTGGTTGCACGCCCGCTGCAATGGTGAGTGGATCGAAATGGATTTTCCGTCCGAAGAAGAAAACGAAGTTGCCATACCGAAGGATCTCGCGTCTGCGTTGGATCTGCCAATCAAATACGTTGGACAAAACAGATTTGATTACCTGGTCGAAGTAGCGAATGAGACGCTGTTGCGAGCGCTCATACCGAATATCCATCTTCTAAAGTCACTGCCCATAAGAGGTATCTGCGTTACCGCTCCATCGAGTTTGCCTGAGTATGATTTTGTGTCCCGCTTCTTCGCGCCCGGTGTCGGCATCAATGAAGATCCAGTGACGGGCTCGGCACACTGTTATCTGGGACCTTACTGGGCAAAACGGACAGGAAAGAAGGATCTTACCGGCTACCAGGCATCAAGGCGGGGCGGCATGGTGCGCGTTCGTGTCGAAGAAGATCATGTGGTCTTAGCCGGTCAGGCCGTCACCATAAGCAGTGCTGAGCTCACTGAGTCCGTCTATCTTGCAGACCAGAGGCTGGAACGCAGCCTGGCTATGTGAGTTCTCTCGGCAGTTTTCAAAGGACGCTTCAAGCTTCTCGCGTGGAGCACAATTTGCGGATCGACAAAGGCAGCATTTCCCAATGTGTCGCTCGGCAACATACTTTCTCCACATTCCCAATGTAGGATGTGGGCAGGTTGGAGGAGGGGGAGATGATCAGGTGATGCAAGTATTAAGACGATTATTCAGTGCAACAAAAGGAGCGGCCGCAATATTGGCGCTCCTCATGATAAGCGGCTCCAGCGAGGCAAGCGCATCAAGTCTCGAGCAAGCTCTCAAGTTTTATAGTGCAGGAAATTTCGCGAAGGCGAAAGCCATCTTTTTGAAGAGGGTTGAAGAAGATCCAAGCGATCCGCGCGTGCATTACTGCCTGGCAAATACGCTCTTGCAATTGAAAGACATTCCTGAGGCGTTGAGCGAATATCATCATTGCCTGGAGCTCGGGCCATCAAAGGACATTTATGAGAAGTGCCACCGCGTGATTTCCTCGATTGAGATCCCGCTGAAGCGAGCAAGAGAGGAATACAAAATGAGGATTGATGTGGCCCTGGCAAGAATTGAGAAGCAGGCCGCACACGAATCGGACAGAAGAGCTGAGCACACTGAAAAGACAAGCAAAGTGCTTTTAGATCGGGCTCAGATAAAGGCGAAAGAAATCTCCGAGACGGCAAAACAACAGGCAGAAGACTGGATCGAGCGGTCCAATTACAACCTCCAATCGTATGAGGATGCAGCCGAGATGCGAAGCGCAGCCAAGGCGCATGCCGAGACGGTGGTGACGAGAGCAATCATACAGTCTAAGGGACATGAGAAGGCGCTTGCGGAAACGCAAACAGGACTCAAAAGCACAGCCGCCAATTTGCAGAGTCATTTCCGGGCCAGCAGCCGCATCCGGTTAGTGCCGGAAGGGACGAACCTGTATATAAGGACGTATGGCAACTGAATAGAAGGTGAAAGAAGAGAAAAGCTAGAGGATTGAGATCGACCGAGTCTTGATTGGGAAGCGTTCCCGATGCCGCGCTTCCCAATCGGGCTTTTAGCGCAATTCCGATTGGTCCTGTAAAATGTCAAGGTCGCGCCCTTTGATTAAGATCTTGTTTGTCCATTGGAGTTGCTCGGGAGTCTCAAAAAAAACATGAAGGAACTCAGCTTCAACCAAGGCCGCCTCGCCTTTTCACTGGAAACATTTGAAATGACTCCATGCCTGCCGGATTTCGTCGAGCGACGAATCAGGCTGTTTTACCTGGATGAGGCAGGTTTTCGAGAAACGAGCTTCACCGATTTTGAGGACCTTAAAGCTTTGTGGCAGGAAAAGCCTCTGGTCTGGCTCCATCTCTCCGGCACCCTGAGCGAAGACTTCTGGAAGCCTCTTTCCAAAATTCTGGATGTGGGCGATGAAGAAATCAAATACTTGAGAAGTCCGCATAGAAATTCTCTTTTCGAAGATTTTCCCAATTCCATGTTCTGGACCCTTCACAGACCTTCTGTTTCCGAAGCCTTCGATGCGATCGAAACGGTTAATTTTCTCCTCACGGAAAAATTCCTGGTGACACGGCAATTCAGTCACGATGCAGCATTTACAACCGTGGTGCATAAATTGATGTCCAAGGGCAATAAGCTGCAGGGCTTTGGCGTGGATTGCCTTGCGGCCGAACTGATTGGAGACATCATCGGCGCTTATGAAGAAGGGCTCAAGATGGGAGGAACAAAGCTCGAGGCAATTCAAAACAAAATCATTCGCCATCCGGGCAAAGAAGAGCTGCGCCTCATCAATCGCGCCCAGCAAGTCATCTGGATCATTCTCAATACGGTGTGGCCGATTACGACAATACTGCAGGCAATTCTGCGCTCGAAAAATCCTGCGCTTACTGAAAACGGCAAGCTTGACATGCAGTTCAGGTTGCAGGAAGCTGATTCCGTCGTCAGATTGTTCGAGACCTATCGCGCCATGTCCTACAACCTCATGGATGTTTATGTCTCCGGCATTGGATTGAAGACCAACGAAACAACCACGGTGCTCACCATCATTGCCACCTTGTTTCTTCCCCCCACGCTCATCGCCGGCATCTATGGCATGAATTTTCAAATTCCGGAAGTGCACGTCCAATTCGGCTATTACTTCTGCCTGGCCGCCATGTTTGCCGTCTCGGCGGGACTGCTTATCTGGTTGAAGCGAAAGGGCTTTATCGACTTTCTTTAATCTCCACAATCCCTCCACATTCTTCATCGTCGCTCCACAACCACCTAATAGGATGGTGGTGTGAAATCAGGCGCTAAGCGGTGGGAGGTAAAGAGCATGGACGATAACATCGTCAAGGCAACAGAGGAGGAACGTTTGCAGGAGCGGCTGTCGCAGCTTGCAATCAGCGCAACGGGATTTCTCTTCGATCCCCAGACTGGACAGAGCTACACACTCAATCGCACTGGAGTGCTGGCGCTGGAATGTTTGAGAAGGGGTTCTTCAATTGAGCGCGCGGCAGATTGTCTCTGCCAGGAGTACGACGTCACGCCGGAAGTAGCGCTGAGCAGTGTGGAGGCGTTCGTCTTGCAACTGAGGAGATATCTTTGATGAGAAAGCCGAGCAATAAATCCTGGCAGCACTGGAATATTGCTGTCACCGGCATCAACGCGCGAGTGGAGAGCCCGGGTCCCGGCTGTGCGGTTGCCCGCTGTATAAGGGAGCACGAGCAGTTCGGGGGCAGGGTAATCGGTCTTGGATATGATGTGCTTGACGCCGGGCTGTATGCACGAGACTTCTGCCACAGCGGCTATCTTCTCCCCTATCCATCAGCGGGAGAGGATGCGCTTCTCGATCGCATAATCGAAATTCATCAGAAGGAGGGGCTTGACGTTATCATCCCCTGTCTCGATTCGGAGATTCAAAATTTCATTCGCCTGCAAGATCGGCTCTCGCTAATGGGCATCCGCATGCTGATTCCCGAAAGAGACCAGTTTCAGCTGAGAGCAAAAGATCATCTGAGCGCCTTTTGCAAGAAAGCTGGAGTGGACGTGCCAGAAACGAAATGCGTCACCGACCCCTCATTCTTCGAATATTGCGAGGAGGAGGGCTGGCCGTATCCGATTATCGTCAAAGGAATTTTTTACGACGCGCAGATCGTATACAACGCTTTTGACGCCAAGGCGGCATTTTCGCGGCTCGTCGGCACCTGGGGCTATCCTGCCCTTGTACAGCGAGTCATTCGCGGCGACGAATTCAATGTCTCGGCCATAGGAGACGGAGAAGGCGGCATGATGGGAACCGTCATGATGCGCAAACGCGGGCTGACGGATAAAGGGAAAGCCTGGGCGGGCGTTACCGTCGTCGATGATGCCGTGGGCGGTGTCGTCACGAAAATCATGCGGGCCCTCAAATGGAGGGGGCCGCTTGAAGTCGAGATGATGAAAGGGCTGGATGGGAATGTCTATTTGATAGAGATCAACCCCAGATTTCCTGCCTGGATCTACCTCAGTCATTCAGTAGGACGCAATCTTCCGATCGCCGTTTTGAAATTGCTCGCCGGCGATACTGACATTACGTTTGCGCCGCCCGCGCCAGGCACCTTTTTCATTCGTTATGCGCAAGAGCTGATCGTGCGCCTCGATGAGTTCGAGTCGGTCTTTGTAGGCGGCGCCATCACCTCAAAAGAGGACAAAACAGCGGTCGCTTAGTGGGACATTACAAAAATTCCTGGAGGAAATTCAATGATCAATGGTGGAAGAGGAAGCGGTTGGGAACCTCCATTTGTTCAACCACACCGTCTGGGTGAAATCAACAAATTCGGCCATCGCAGCGTGCGCGACGATTACGTCTCAGAAATTTTCGGCGCCTCGATTCCTGATTTAATCAGAGAGTTCGGCTCGCCGCTTTTCGTCACATCGGAGAATCAAATCCGATCTAATATAAGGCGAATCATGAAAGCATTCGAGACACGCTACGACAATGTAGTTCATGGCTGGTCGTACAAAACCAACTACATAAGCGCAGTTTGCAACATCCTGCATCAGGAAGGCTCGTGGGCGGAGGTTGTGTCGTCCTTCGAATATGAGAAAGCAAGAGCGCTGGGTGTGCCGGGCAACAAAATCATCTTTAACGGACCCAACAAACCAAAGGCCATCCTCGAGCGCGCAATTGCCGAGGGGGCCCATATTCATGTGGATCATCTCAACGAGCTGCACATGATTGAAGCAATCGCCCGCCAACAGCAAAGAGTAGTGCCCGTCACACTGCGGCTGAATTTCGATACGGGATTCACTGAGCCCTGGAGCAGATTCGGCTTCAATGTCGAGACGGGACAGGCCCATCAGGCCGCACGTCTGGTTTCATTGAGCCCGCATGTGCGGCTGATCGGACTGCACAGCCACATCGGCACATTCATTCTCGAGCCGCGCGCCTATGCAGAGCAGGTGCGCGTAATGTGCAAATTGATGCGCGAGCTGGAAACCAACGAAGATATATTCATCGAAGTGCTCGATATTGGCGGCGGCTTCCCGTCGAAGAATTCTCTCCAGCGCATATACCTTCCGCCCGAGCAGATAGTGCCCGATGTCAATCAATTCGCCGACGCCATATGCGGTGCGCTCCTGGAAGAGACACAATACAGGCGGCAGACCGGAAGGCCTTTTCCACGCCTCGTCTTTGAGAGCGGGCGGGCGGTGGTCGACGACGCGCAGGTGCTTCTAGCAACAGTCGTAGGCACCAAGCGCCTGCCTGACGGCCGGCGAGCGGCCATACTGGACGGCGGCACCAATCTGCTCTTCACCGCTTATTGGTACAATCACAACGTCAAGATGACCAAGCCGACTGCTGGTCCCCTGGAAGACACGGTGCTCTACGGTCCTTTGTGCATGAACATCGACGTTGTTCGTTACAGTGTTCAGCTGCCGCCGCTCAGCGCTGGTGACGTGCTCATGGTAAGCCCTGTGGGAGCCTATAACAATACGCAGTGGCTGCAGTTCATCGAATACCGGCCCAATGTCGTGCTGGTCGACGAAACAGGCGAGGTATCGGTGATCCGTCAGGCGGAAGATCTTTCCGTCATGATGTCTCAAGATCGCCTTCCCGATCACTTGCGGCAAGCATTTCTCGAAGACAATGCGCCGGCGAGAGCGCATAAGCTGAAGCGCAGCAGATCGGCAGGAGTGAGCTCAGCGTAACCTCTCCCGGATACGGGAAGCAACTCGAAGTTTAAGAACCAGGAATTGCGAGGAGGCATCAGGCGGTGGTATTTCTGCGCGGAATCAATTGCATGGCGGTGGTGGATATGTTTAAAAAACTGTTGGATGCGTATGGCTCTTTCTTTGGCTTGACTCATCCGCTTTCAAAATCTCTTTTGTTGTTGTGCACATTGATGCATCCGGTTGTGGGACTGATGGGAGTAATCGGTGCCCTGAGCGTCTTGACCAGCCGGAAGCTGCTTGGCTTTTCAGGGGAAAACGAATATGTCGAGGTGGTCAACGGACTGCTTTTGGGCATGTTGTTCGGCTCCTTCTATCAATGCGACGCCGGGGCGGTGTGCTTGACAGTGATTGGAGGACTCCTTGTCGTGCTTGTGTCAGCGATGTTGACTGAGACGATGACCAAACACTTCAGGCTGCCTCTCCTGGGACTGCCCTATGTAGTGGTGGCGTATTTGATGCTGCCCTTCGTTCAATATTGCCCTCTGCTGCCGGCCTTCCCGCCGCCGGCAGCCGTAATTCCTGATTTGCACAACGCAGCATTGGACTGGCTGAGCCCGCTTGGCGCCATCTATTTCAACGGCACCGCGGCTGGCGGCTTGATTGTCCTTCTCGCCTTGGCCGTCTCTTCAAGATATCTCGCCGCTTTGGGTCTTATGTCGTGCATGATGCTGACAGCACTCCTCAATATGCTGGCGGTGCCGGATTTGCTCCT
>DATNRC010000626.1:0-4875 GCA_036703705.1 Candidatus Obscuribacterales bacterium | reverse complement strand
ATGCGCTGAGTGATTACTTCATCGATTTCCTTGCCTGTGCACTGGCTTTCGATGACAGTTTGAATGAGCTGGATATCGGACTGCTGCATTGTCCAATTGGTCGTTATTCGATTGCCGTCGCCGGAAGTCAAAACCCATTGAGGCTCTCCGCCCTCCGGGTCGCAGAAGACGGAAATCATGTAGCCGTATTGTTGCTTCGCCGGGTTGAACGGCAGCTCCACCGTACGCCCGCGCGCCTCGAGCGCTTGCATCAAAATGCGGTGCAGGTCCTCAACAGTGGGGACCTGTGCAAGTCGAGGCAGGCGTATAGGAGGCGGTGGTCTTTGAGGTCGGAACATAAATCCTATGGAAGATAACGAACGACGGCGCCTTATGGCGAACCACGGTTTAAAGCGGTGTGAGCACCGTCAATAGATGACTACCCGGGAAAGCCGCCCGGCAAACGCTGCAACCGTCATTTGTCCGATAATGAGGGCGGGATGTCCTGCTTCTCCGGCTCAGCCGCCGCACCCATTTCCTCCCCGCGAGCCCGGACCGTAAGGTAAACGGCGTAGAGGGCGGGCAGAAGAAAAATGAAGGCACAGACTGAGGCGTCGACAATCATCAGCGGCAGCCCGTGCCTGACAATCACATCCAGCCTCCTGAAAACAAGCGATGTCATGGCCAGCACAAAATAGGCAACCAGATTTTTGCGGATGATTTTGACGATGAAAAACCACAAAAGGCTGTAGCCGGCCACGCTCGCTATGAGATCGATGACGGTGTCCTGCCAATAACGCTCACTGAGCGCGTTTACGAGGCTCCAGACGAATACGAGCGCAAAAAAGATAAGCGGGCGGGGGCAGAATTTGGCATAAATGCCGGCGGCGAGAGCTACCATGAGAATCTGCCGCAAGCCTTCAATTAGTGCATCCGAAAACACATCAAGCGATGGTATGGAGACGTTTTGCATGGATGCCACCGCATACAAATACTCTTCTTGAGCGGTTGGCGAAAAAGCGGCACGAGCACAGGAAATAAGTGCCGATAAGAGTGCCGACACGGAAAAGTAAAGATAACCCTGGGCAACACCATCGAGCCATATCTCTTTGTGCACTTTTTTCGCTAATGCGGTAACAGGCTTGAGCGCTACAAGCACATAGGACACCATGCGCTCGCCGACAAAGAGCAATCGCAGCGAGCCAAGAGCGAAAGCAGCAATCACCCCTCCGCTGACGACGGCGCCCAATAAAGTTTGCACATCGCCAATTATGTCCCGCAATATGAATGAGGAGACCGGCTCTGTTGTGCGGTAGAAGCGGTAGAACACCACGAGGCCGTTGAGCTGCTCGACAACTTCCATGGCCAGGAAGACGAGGCCGATGAAAAGCGCTGGTCGCCACCTGATTGCTCCCGATCTGAGGACACCAAAGCCCCACCACAAGAGGGAGAGGGCAAAGGCGACAGTGAGCGCTTTGCGCGCATCGTCCGTAATTTCGTCCTTGGGCGTGCGTTTGTTGCGCTCCCACGTCCATTTGTCGGGGACATCCCAGTACCAGGTGGCGCCGGAGACAAGATCGCCCACAACAGGAAGGGACACCTTGAAAGGCGCCTCGGCTGCGTCGTACCGCGGCACCTTGAAAGTGAAAGTCCAATCCGTGCGGTTCTTCCTCTTTTGCTCGGAAGCGCTGTCAAAAACAAATGGCGAGAGATAGGGATAGTGCTTCTTCAGCTCATTTTCCGCCAGCTCTTTTGCTTTTTCTTTCGGCAATGAAGCGCCTGCGCCGTCCTCCGCCCTTGTTATGTCGAAGCCGACTTCGTTGCCCTGACCATCGAGCTGCACTTCGTATTCATCAGCTTCCATGGGCCGGAAATAACGGATGCGCCATACATAGCCGGTACTGTGAGTTTGATGCAGAAGCTCATCAGTTTTTTGAAACCCCAGCTTCTCGTAGGCATACTGATTGGATGCAATCGAAGCCTGATCGGAAAGAGAGGCCACGACTTGGAAGCCCTGCGGCTTCACTCCATGCTCCACCATCACTTTATCGGCCAGCGCGCGCGCTGTCTGGCGATTGATGCTGTTTACCGCGTCACTGCTCAGCATGCGGGGATGCAAAGCAATTGTCCCGACCGTGAGAAGCAGGGCGAGTGAAAGCATTATCAAACGATGCTTCCCTGATGAGGCCGCATACACCACCTCATGCTCCACCCTGGCAATCTCGACGTCGTCACGCTTGATATTGAGGGGCAAACTGGCGTTGATAAGCGTGTCGTGCTCAGCAAATCGCTCGCGAGTTTTGAGAAAACCATAGAGCAAAAGCAAAAGAAATGGAGCGACTGCCATCACACCGGAGGACTGCAGGGCAAAATCCGGTGATGAGTAAAGCGGCTTGCAGCCGAGAAAAGTATCGAATAGGTAGTGCGAGACTAGACAAGGCGCAATGCCGTAGCGTCTCAAGATCCATCCGTCGAGAAATCCGCCCAGCGTCAGCTCGACACCCCTTGCGTAGGCGGGCTGCTGCGGGTAGGTGCTGTGCATAAAGCCCCAGGCTGCCGCTTGAAAAAAGTTCGCCAGCCAGAAATTTCCCGTCAGCCTGAGCATGAGCCCCAAGCCGATTATTCGGTAAAGAGACTCTTCCATGAAGGCGGCAGAGACGCCGATCGTCATCGCCGAGAAAGCGGGCACGAAACTGCTCAAAATCTGGTAGTTGTCAACGCCCAGCGGGCACCAGAAGCCAAAGGAGTTGCCCAGCAAGTAATAGGAGGTCACCCAGCCGAGATCGATCGAGCAAAGCGCATAGCCGACCACAAGCCCAAGCAAAACCGGTCTGGTAAGCAAGCCCCGGGAAGAGAAAATGTTTTCCCAGGCGATGTGCTTGGGAAAAGTCAGCCTGTAAAGCGCCTCGGCTGCACCGACAAAACCGGCGGCCATAAGGAAATCAAAGACAAATTTTTCCAAAAGCCCTACTGCAAACTGCCCCATATAGGCGTTGTAAGAGGTTCGTGTCGAGTAGTCGTCGGCGTATTCGGCAAAGTTGTTGATGGAATCGAATGAGGGAAACAAAGAATAGAAGAGAGCAAAGGAGAGCGCGAAACGCCAGCGGATATTGCCCGTTATCACACCCCAGAAGAAAGCGAAAATGCCGGCAATGTTGAGAACCGAATAAAAGACAGTAGCGACAGACGCCAGCAGCTGATTGTATGAACGTATGGTGCTGAATTTGCGATTCCACACCTCGGGCACATAAAGAAAACGATTGTATTCGCATACTTGATTGCCGAAGACACCCACGTAAACTCGCAGGCGAGCACCTCCATATTCTTTTTTGGTGTCTTCCCAGGTGAAGAAATAATCGGTGCGCTTCGGCCTGTTTTCGCTCAGATCTTTGACCAGTTTGTAGCCTTCGAGTGATTTACCGGCTTCCGCCTCGACAAACCTCCTCGCCACATCAAGCGCCTGATCGTGAGTTATTGTCGGCAGGGGGCGCTCGTTCTCAATTGTGTGCTCGAGCCCGGTCAGATCGCCCTGCGGATTGAGCCATACTTTCAGCTCTTCCAGTTGAAACTCCCTGCAGAATCGTGTCCGCCACGACCAGATGGGAATCTCTTCCTTCATCAGCTCATTGGCAACTTTTGCGCCCAGCTCGTATTCGAGAAAAGTCTTCGCTTGCGTGTCGTATGAGAATACTGTCGTCTCAAAGGCGTCCTTGGGCTCATAATGGACACGCCGCGACCACTCTTCAGCGCGGCTCATGATGAGCTGCTTGGGAAGCTTCAGATCGATGGAGACGGCAGGAAAAACTTCCTGGTCCTTGGCAAAGTAAATGATCAATCCGGCGACGGCAAAGATGATCAAAAACCAGAAAGTGTTGTCGACACCCGCCAAACTGCCGTTTTTCGGCGGAGATGGAGGATGTTCGCTCTCAGTCATTCAGATCGGCACTCCCATAAGCGGGCTCTATTCAGCACTCTGTCAGCTTTTGCCCGCTTTTGTGACTGACATCCGGGAAATTCGCTAACCGTATTGTAAGTTCTCGACAAGGCTTGAGATTGGTTCAAGAACAAGCTTTTAGCGCAAATATAAGTACAAAAAGACTTTCTAAGAGGATATGATTGGCGATCGTTTTTCAGTCGGCGCTGGGCACTACCCGGCGGTGAGGCTTTTCATGTCCGAAGCATTCATTTGGAATAAACAGCTGGAAACCATGCCCCGCGCGGAGCTCGAAAGTCTGCAACTGGCCCGAGTCAAGCAGCTGGCGACACACCTTGTAAGGTCGGTGCCTTTTTACACAAGACTTTTCAAAGAAGCAGGCGTCGACCCGGCAGCAATCAACACGCTGAAAGATCTCGAGCATTTTCCTTTCACAAAGAAAACCGATCTGCGTGAAAATTATCCATTCGGCCTCTTTGCCGAGCCGCTGTCGCGTGTGACGAGGCTGCATGCCTCATCGGGCACAAAAGGAAAGCCCACCGTGGTCGGCTACACAGCAAACGACCTTAGCACCTGGGCCGAAGTATGCGCGCGCTCGCTGGCAGCCGCCGGGGCGCGCCCGGGCGACATCATTCACAACAGCTATGGATACGGCTTGTTTACCGGCGGACTGGGCGTTCATTACGGTGCCGAAAGACTGGGCGCCACCGTCGTCCCGGCCTCGGGCGGCAGAACGCAGCAGCAAATCCTGCTTTTGCAAGATTTCGGGGCGCGCGTCATCTGCTCCACTCCCTCTTATGCGCTCAACATCGCATACACGATGGAAGAGCTCGGCATTCCGCGCAGCGCCGTCAAGCTGGAGCTCGGCATTTTCGGGGCGGAGCCGTGGACGGAGGAATTGCGCGCCCAAATCGAGGACAAATTGAAGATTACTGCTCTCGACATATACGGCTTGAGCGAAA
>DATNRC010000625.1:0-12468 GCA_036703705.1 Candidatus Obscuribacterales bacterium | reverse complement strand
CCTGTTGCCGCTCCTCGCCACGCCGGCAGCCGAGATTGCGCATGCAAAGAAATTTGCCCACGCAGTCCTGACCGGACGCAAGATTGGCGCTCATTCTCTTGATAGAGCGCTGCTCGCGCTCAACGGCGCCTGGTGCGCTCGCGAAGCTAACGAGCCGCACGAGAAGTGGCTGGAGCTTGCTGGTCAAGAACTGGATACGGCACTCAAAGATCAAACATGGGAAGGTAACCGCAGCCGGTATCACTACATTATGGGTGAGATCTGCCGTTTGCTCGGCGATTTCCATGGTGCGGTGCGCAATTACAATCTCGTCGATCGCAGATCCAATCTGCCTAAATCTCTTGTAGATCATCAAAGACAAGAAGCGATCAACGGCAACAAGGAGCCCATAGTTTTGCCTCCCGATTATGTCGAGGCGATCTTCTTGCCTAAGCCCCTCAATCTCGACGAAATCCTGGGTCCCGCGCAAACGGCAGAAGTTTCAAATTACTGAGGAAGAACAAAGGTCCGCGCTCAGATAAACCCAAGAGAAGCCGCAAACCAAAACCCAGGAGCAAGACCCAAGAGCAAGACACAAAGGCAAGACCCAAGAAGCAAGACACAAAGGCAAGACACAAAGGCAAGAGCCAAAGCAAAAGCTGGAAAGCAAAGAAAGGAAGTTAAAGGTACAGGCAAATGGAAGACATCACCCCTCTCAATTTAGAAGATGCGCCAAAGCTATTCGGATTGCGATATGACCAACTGATTGCCATCCTCGTCTGCTTGATTCTTTCCACGCAGCTTTATTCATGGATGAATCCGGTGATGATCGGCACGCAAGACCTGCGTCTTCATCTGGCGATACTGATTGGCATCATGGGACCGGTTTATTGCCTCGTCACTCTCAATCACTCAGGCAATTACTGGGAATCCATTCTCAACTTTTACGTTTCATCGCAAGTGTACATTCCGGGGCCAGATCCCAATCCCATCCGTTTCCTCTCCGACGAACAGCTTCTAGAATTCAGTGAGTAACACCCATGGCAACGTCAATCTCACGTTCTTACAGTAAAGAAAACTCGCTCCTTCGCTTTATCAATCAGTCGAAGGAGGCAACGGCGCCGAGCGCCCACGATCCCAAACTGCCGGCCCTGGCAGTGCCGAGACCGCATCCGTCGGCTGCCGGACTTTTGCCCATTTGGGATCTCTTTCATGATGACGACAGCGGGCTTGGCGTGATCGTATTGCGGGACGGCAGCTATCGTTGCTGCTTCGAGATTGACGGCGTTCACGTCTCGGGATTCGATGAAGTGCGTCTTGTCTCGCTGATGAACCACTTCACAGGATTTCTCAACGGCATCGACACCTCAGTCCAGCTCACGGTCGTTTGCCACAACATAAGCAAGCGTGATTATTTCGCCAAGCACCCTGTGGAAGTGGCGAATGATGAATTCCTGAAGTATGTTGCGCGCGTCGTGGAGAATGATGAGGCATTCCTGCTCTCGAAGAATTTCATTCCTGAGCTCAAGTTCTACGTCACTTTCTGCTATCGCCCGCCGCGCGAGAAGCCGCAGAAAGAAAATTTTGTCGATTCGACCGTTAGGCGCGTGCTCGATGTTTTCACAAATCAGGCAGCAAGGCAAACTGTCGGCAGCCATTACAAAAACGTCACCACGCTCATTCAACGGGCGTTCGGCTATTGCGCGCAGTTGGGCAACTGCGGCATGTCGGCTCGTCCTATCGGCGGCGTCGAATACTTCCGCATGCTGTACAGAGAGCTCAATCCCAAATTCGGACAAGATCCCGATGAGCTTCTGCCGGCACCGCAGCGCCCGAAGACACAGCCTATTCCCGCCTCGCTCCGTCGCGTCTTCCCGGACATGGAGCCTGCCACCATTCGCCAGCAATTGATGGAGTCGCGCTTCGATTTCAGCAAGCCGGACTACGTGACGATAGACGATTACACGGAAATCGATGCCGGCAATCACAATGAAGAGCCCGGCAAATATCTGCGCACGCTCTACATGAGCAGGCTTCCTGAGCGCACCGGCCCGCTGTGGCTGCAGCCGCTTCTCAGGCTCAATTGCAATTGGAGGATGAATATCTACGCGCACAAGCTGGATAAGGAGGCTTTCCGCAAGCAGTTGCAGCGCAAGCAAGCGCAAGCGCATGCCAACACCTATCAGGGACTTCTCGGACCGCGCTCCGCACCCAACCAGGAAGAAGCGGAGAAGGCGCAAGAAGCGGCCTCGATTGGCTCCGAGCTCTACACAACCAACATCGAAGTATTCAACTACGCGATTTACTTCACCATCATCGGCGACACGCTGGATGAGCTCAACCGGGCATCAGAGCTGGTGCGCACGGCTGCTGCTCAATGCCGCGGCGCTCGTTTCATCGTCGGCTACCACGAGCAAAAGAGCTTGTTTGTGGGCAGCCTTCCCGGACTGGGAATCGACGTCACGCGGCGGGGCAAGATTGCCCGCACGCCTACGGTGCGCAATTCGTTTCCCTTCGTGCACGCCAAGCTCGGCTCCGAGGATGGCGACTGGATTGGTTTTTCCAAGGAAACGCTGGAACCGGTTTTCCTCAACCCTTATTCCGAAAAGCTGCCCAACGCTCTCTGCATCGTTTTCGGTCAGCCCGGCGAAGGTAAATCGATGGTTGCCCAGCAAATTATTCAGTTGAAGACTCTGGCTGGCGCCAAGTCTGTGATCATCGACCGCTCGGGCAGCTACAAAATGCTTACCGAAGTCTATGACGACACTGCCTATATCAGGCTCGGTCCTGACGGCTCGGTTTGCATCAATCTCTACGATCTGCCCTGTCAGGGACCTGACGGCAAGCCGATTGATCCGGCCAATCCGCCGGAATCGCATATCATAAAAATTCTCAACTTCCACTCGGTCATGCTCGGCGAAAAAGGCGAGCAGGCAATGACGAAGGATGAGAAGCCGGTTTTGATGCAGGGCATTCAAGCCATCTACCGCGAGTGCGCGGCGCAAGGGCGAGTGCCCATCGAATCCGATCTGGTAGCCTGGCTGCAAAGAGAGGCGGCTGCCAGTCAAAACACGAAACGCAGAGAGGTCTGCGAAGACCTCGCCAATCGTTTGAGCCTCTACTGCCGAGGCGCCATTTTCGGCAAATTGTTCGATGGCCCGACGTCCATTCCGATGGACTGTCAACTGATGGTCTTCGACACTTCCGATCTGGCTCACGACAAGACATTGGAAGCGGTGGTGACGCTCTTTGTGTCCGACTTCGTGCTCAGGCGCGCCGCTCAGCACAAGATGGAGCAAATGGCCAAGGGGCTTCCCGCTCGCTTCGTGTTCTGCATAGACGAGTTGTGGAGACTGCTCCGCTATGAAGGCGGCAAGACGCTCGTTGAAGATGCGTCCCGCACCAGCCGCCACTTGGGCCTTCTTTTCATCGGCATATCTCAGGAGCTAGGCGACCTGCTGCGCGACGACCGGGCAAGAACTCTTGCCAGCAACAGCGCCATCAAGATCATTCTCGGCAACGATCCCAGCAACTTCGATTTGATTAGAGATGCTTGCGGGCTGACGCCTCAAGAGATGTCGGCGATTGCTCACCTGACAAGAAAGAATCGGGAGTATTCCGACGCCTTCCTCGTCTACCATAAGCTCTCTCGCGGCGTGGTCAAACTTGTTGTTCCTCGCTTCATGTACTGGGTGGCCACGACCGAGCCGAACAACGATCAGCCGATGCGCAGCCGCATGATTGAAATGTGCGGCGGCGATGCAAGATGGGCCTGCCACCTTCTCGGTCAGGGTTATGCACCGGATACGGTGCCGCCCGAAATGCTGGTTCCCAGTTAATCGCTGCGCATGCCGTCGCCCGGCAGCGCTCAGACGTGATGGCAAACAAACCGGATGCTCAAAGTTGTAAATCAGGTGAGGAAAAATGTTCGACTATCAAGCAGGTGAAAAATACAAACTAACGCTAATCATGGTGGCAATCGCCGGCATGATGGCCGGCATGTTCTTCACAGTGCTTCTTATGCCGACACCGCAACCGGTAGCAGCGCGCCAGAGAGCTCGACAGCCCTGGATGGATCATCCGGACGTCACCGGACGGGCGGCCGTTCCGCCGGGTGCCGCAGGAGCGGTGGCGCCGCAAGCACCTGTCGATCCACAAAATGTTACGGACGTGATTGCCGCCCAGAGCCTCATCGAGCAGTGGTTGCCCGTGGCATGGGACTTGAGCGCCGGCTCCGCTCAGGCAAGCCAGGAAAAGGCAATCATGTATATGACGCCGGAATGCGCGCAATCTTACAGATCGTCTATTTGGACGCCCGATCTGGCCCAACAGATTGACGAGTCTGGTATAAAGAGCACATTCCGCGCCACAGAAATAAAAGCCGGCGCCCATCAGCCTGACGGATCCATTGTCATTGTCGTCAACGGCGAGCAGATACTTTCAGTTCCTGGCCAGGCTTCCAGGCAACGCGCCGTGCGAGTCGAGTACCTGGTCAAGCAGACCCAAGACGGCCTTCGCATTGCAGGGATAAGCGAATCGAAGGGTGGATGAGCACAAGAGAGTTTTATGCGGAGACTAACCACAGTTAAGGAAGCGGAGGCTAAAAGACAAGCCACATGAGTTGGAAAGCGCAAATCGATGATCGCGGAGTAATCACACGCTATAAGGATACCGATAGCGGTGAAGTGATTAGCGCGCAAGAATACGAGCGCCGCATGCAAATGCAGCAGACCACGTATTCAATCTCTCCCGGCGCCGGCATGTCCGCTCCCCACCTGGGAAGCCCGATGTATGTGCCGGCTCCCTATGGTGGCGCAGCCGCTGCTCCTTACGGACAGGGCGGCCCGCCGGTGCAATTGGGCGGGCAGGATCTGAGCCAGCACCTGATCAACCAGGGCCTGCAGCAAGCGCCGCCGGCGCAACCGATGGCGCAACCCATGGCCCCCATGGCAGGGCCCAACCCGCTCATTCAGCCCGGCGCGCAGATGCTCGGGCAGGGCGCTCCACTGGCGCCGCAAGCAGCACCCATGGGTCAAGCACCGACAGGGCAGATGCCGATGCCCGGGCAGTTCAATCTCAACAGCCCATCGCAAGCCATGCCGCCCTCGGCAGGACAGGCCATACAGGGCAAAAACCTGCGCATGGAGGGCGTTCCTGGACATCATGCCGGCCAATCAATTGGTTATCGCTCGCACGGCTTCCTCGATGCCACGTCGATCGCCATTTTGCTCCCCACTCTGGTGCTTTTGGCTCTCATCATTGCCGCCGCTCACAAAAAGAGATTGTTTCCCTGGCAAACAATTCGCACCTTCAACCCTCCATCAGGCTTGATGACGCCGCGCGATTATGAAAGATCGTTTGTTTGCCCGCCCAACTTGAGGCGGCACGGGCGCCTCGGCAAGAAGAATCCCAACGCCAGCTGGACGGATGTGGACGGCGTTGTTCTGCCTTTCGGCTTCCTTGCCCGCACGCACCTGCCGGTGACGATACCGATGGGAAGGCTGCCCAACAAAAACATGTTCCTCGTAGCTCCATCCGGTTCCGGTAAAACGACATTGATGAGGGCGATCATGAAGGCGTTGCTGGCCAAGCCTTGCGTCATCATCGCTCTTGAGGCGAAAGCCAACGATCCCAACCTCGATGAGAAGAAAGAAGGCTTCAAATACACGGTGTTGCCGGAAGCGCAGCAAGCGGGATTCGACTGCCTGTATTTCAACCCCCTCGACCTGGAGTCCATTCACTGGAATCCGCTCGATCTTGATCCGATCACATTCGCATCATCCATCGTGCAAGACGTCAACTCGCTGCCTCCGGAAGAGCAGCACTGGGCGGAACGCGACCACGGCTACATCCAGGGACTGGCACAATTGCTCAAATGGGGCGCCGTGCAGGTCACGGGCGAAGACGAAAACGGCTCGCCGGCGGAAGTTCAGCCGCTGCCCTGCAATCCTCGCGGCTTGATGAAGCTGGTCAACAACCGGCGCAATATCGTCGAGTCCTTGCGGCGCTTGAAGAACAATCCGCACATCGACGCCGCCGAGCTGAGCGAGCTGACGCAAAAGCTGTCGTCGATCATTCGCACGGACACGGATTGGGACAAGAACATTCAAGGTGTCCGCGGACGCCTGCGCATGTTCAACAACAAAAACGTCGTACGCGTCACCGAGCAATCGAACGTCGATCTCAACGCCTCCATGCACAAGCCGACAGTGCTCATCTTCGGTGCTCCGGCTTCCATGGGTCCTGACGCCGAGTCGCTCGCCGCTTGCTTCGTCTATCAGCTGCAAAATGCGTTGCACACCAGATATGGTACCGCATCCGTGCTTCCGTTGTTTGCCTTCTTCGACGAATATCAAACGTTGAACCTCGATATAGCCGGCCGCCTGTCCGCCATCGTCCGCGGTGCCAACGGCGGATTGACGGTCATCTTGCAGAACGTCAGCCAGATCGCCAGCTCCAAACAGGCGTCGGGCGATTCGAGCTCGAGCGGCATGTCGGAACTGAAGACGATATTCTCGAACTCGGCGATTCGTGTCTGCTTGCACAACGCAGACGAAACAACGGCTAAATTCTTCTCCGAGGAAATTGGCAAGCACGCGGTGATTGTTCCTGGTATTGCAGATCACTACCAGGCAACGGGCTTTGGCATCTTCCCGTCCAGCTGGAACCGCATCCACTCGCAACAAGTCGTTGCCCGGGTCGACACGGATTCCATCAAACGCATGGAGAAGCACCACGCCCTGGTCTTCCTCTCGCCAGCCGGCGACGCCGAATTCGGCGAAGCGAAGCCAATGATGGTCGACTTGCGGGGTATTGAAGAAATCGCAAGATTGCACCTCCTGCACAATATGTCTGCCAAGCGAGTTCCGCCGGGGCATGCGCAAGAAGGACCAGGCGGCGGCTCGCCGGATCATCCGCTGCCGTCAGGATCTGTGCCTGGATTCGCCCGCTCCATGGGGCAGGCGGAAGCGCTGGCCAGGGGCACGTCGAATGCTGCTCCGCCGCAGTCTAATCAGCCCGAGCAATACAACATTAGGCCCGCGCAGGCACAGTACGTGCAGGCGGGAGCTCATTCGCAAGAGGCACCACCGCGCCTGTGCCCGAACTGCGCCAAGCCGGCAGGCACGCGCAAGTTCTGCATCGAGTGCGGAGCCTTCCTTGGCGCTCCGGAACCCGCTCAGCCAGCCCAACAGCAATATGTCGAGCTGAAGACAAGCGCGCACATAGCCGGTCAGGAGCCGCATGCACAGCCTGCTCAATATCCTCTCGGCGAGGCCGTTGCCTCCAACGCGCCGCCGTTCCCGACCAGAAGACCGTCGCTTGGCGGACTGGAGCAAGGGATAAGAGAAAGCGCTCCGCTCATTCGCTCATCGCTTCTGGAGAGCCCGCAGCAGATTGCTGAGGCGGCGCAACAAATGGCGGCTCCTCCTGCCCCGCAAGGAGAGCAGCCTGCTCAATCGCCTTTCCAGCGCCGTCCGGTGACAAGCTTCACGCCCGACCCATCGCGATTCGGCTTCAATCAGCCTCCGTCCGTCACTGGAGAGAAGGGAACAGGCGTGGAGTTTTAGAAAGCGGACGCACTCTGGATGTCCAAAAGAGGGCGCACTCGGGATGTCTAAATGCAGTTGGCGCTTTTCTCGCCCGATGATTGTCGCGATTTTTTCTTCTTCGCCTTCGTCTCGGCATAAGCGATGGCCACTATGGTCACATTGTCGGGCGCGCCGCCGGCAAGCGTCTTTTCCAGCAAGACAGCGCAAACCTTGGCTGGATCTTTCACGCTGTCGACCACTTCGACAATCTCTTCTTCGTTGACAACGGCAGATAATCCGTCCGTACAAAGGAGAATCCAGTCGCCAGGACGAATCTCGACCAGGGTTTTGTCGATTTCCACTTTTCCCGAATGACCCACGCAGCGCGTCAGATAATGCCTGAACGGGCTTGTTTTGAACTGCTCCGGCGTCAGCTGCCCTTTGAGCAGCATTTCCATAACGACCGAATGATCCTGGGTGAGCACGATTGTTTTGCCGTCCCTGATGAGATGGGCGCGCGAATCGCCGACATGGGCAATTTGAACGGTGCCGTTGTCTGACTGAACGGCGACAACGATGGTGGTGCCCATGTTTTGCACGCTCTCATCCTGAGAGGCGGTGTTGAACACGGTCGAATTGGCTTCCGAAACTGCATCTACGAGCCAGTTTTGGAGGCTTTCCCGATCGCTTCCGTCGGGCGGGCGTTTCTGCCAATAACTCTCGACGGCGTCCACCGCCAGTTTGCTCGCCCGTGCACCTCCTCGAAGACCGCCCATACCGTCTGCTACGACAAAGACTCGATTATCCGGGCTTATGTAGTAGTTATCCTGGTTCTCGGAACGCTGCAGACCGCGGTCTGTAACCGCTGCTACCTTCCAGGACAGTTTTTTCATGCACACGTCTCCTTAGAGGACCACTTTCTCGCGCTGGGGTTGGGGGTCCCTTATACACTCACTATTCCCTATCGGAAGGGATAGATCAGCAATTGTCAGGAAATTGTACTTAAAATGACACTAAGAGAGCTGCGGGCAGTCGTCTGATTCGCGTGTCTAATACCGGCAAACCAATATTGCAGCGGGCTTTTGGAGCGTCTGAAAACAGGAGCGGCCCAGTTTTTATGGCCTCACCGTTGCGGGGGAAGGGGTACATTTTCGCTCCACCGGGCGGGGGACGAGAGCTCTTGCCCCGGCCTCAGCGGGCAGCCGGGGGATAAGTCTCGCTTGTTATGCGCCGGGTGCCTTCGAAAAAACGAGGATAGGTGGTGATGACTACCGTGCAGGGCGCGCCCTCGAGTATGTTTTGGGCCGTCTTCGATCCCACGCTGCGCAGAACTCGTACCTCCGGATATGGTGGCACGCCCAATTCACCGAACGCCCATGTCTTGACGTCGAGCTCTTTGATGCCGCCCTCTTTGGGCTGGCAATATTGATGCAGTGACTGCGGCAAGCGGTTAAAGGTCTCCTCGCTCATTTCGATTGTTGCTTGCGGAACATTGCCGGAATAAAGCGCCGCGGAGAGATAGTAATCCCATAGACCGAAGAAATTCAAAGCGGGCATGAAAAGAAAGAGAACCATTGCGGCGGCTTGAAAGAGGGAGCGGGGCAACAAGAGCTTGACGAGGCCGAAATCCTGCTGCTTGAAAAAGAGCATGAACACAAGCGACATCATCGCCAGGTTCCACGGCCAGACGACTTTATTCCAGCTTTGATGCATGAGCGACCACAAGATCGCAAGATGCAGGAATATGGCGCAGATGATTCCCGCATTGCGCGTGCGTTTGAACACAAGCAGCAATCCGGCTGCAATTTCCACGGCCGCCAGAGCGATGCCGATACAGTACGCGGGCGTGCCGCTCAGACTGGGAATTATGGGCTTCAAGCTCCAGGGAATGACGTCCTCGATAAACATGACATTCAGTTTTTGAATGCCCGCCCAGATGTAGGTGCCGATGAGGACAATGCGGCAGGAGTTGAAAATGGCATCCTCTTGAGTTTGGCTCTCTTTCTCGAAATCGTAGGTGCTTACGGCGGCGAGCATGAAGGAAAATGCATAGAACCATGGTTGCCATCTCATTTGATCGAACAATGCCAGCAAAATTCCCGCGCCAAGGTAGACGGCCGTGTAGAGGCGCAAGCGTGTGGCAAAGAGCAATGCGACGAGCGCAGCGCACATGACAAACAACAAGAGCGCTTCAAACGGATAAGGCAAATCCGGCAGATTCAGCACCGGCACTCTCGGATAGAGCCGCGTCGCCGATGACCACACGGCGGGAGAAAGGACAAGACTGAGAAAAATGGCAACCGCAATGCAGCATCTTATGAGGACAATCGGCTCTCCAGGCAAAAATGACTTCATCTTGATTCGTTGTGTCAGCCGGAAAGGGCTTATCTGCTCTTCGACATTTCCCTGACCTTAGCAAGGCAATCGACCAGCCCTCCCTTATTCCGAGACACACATCCTCGGGGCGACAGGGAAAACCAATCACTTTTACAGCCTTGATAGCACAAATGCTGTCAATTTTGAGCGTTTTTGACAGCAAATGCGCTGTCATTGGCTGAAAAGTGACACTAAGACCAATCAGCCGCCGCCGAGCGATTGTTTTCTTTAATTGAGATGATGAGCTCCCTTGACGAGCGAGGCAGATTGGGATGAGGTAGTGAGCGGCTTTGAAGAGTTTTAACTGAATCAATTTTCCAAAATTAAAGGCAAAATGCCATTCAACGCAGGGAACATGTGCGCAACAATAGACGACCTGTGTTTTATAGGGCGCTTAGAGGGCGGCTTTTCGATGACTGTTGAAGGAAAACCCGAAGCGTCTCTTTCGAGGCTTGAAAGAACGGTGGCGTCCAGCGGGACGAATTCTCCAAACAATCAAATCGGCAAGGTCGGGCGCGGTGAAATCCTCGCCTGGGCGGCATATGACATTGCCAATGCTACTTATGGAACCGTCGTCGCCACGGCTGTTTACAATGCGTACTTTGTCGATGTCATATGCGGGAAAGCGCCGGGGATCGGCGCGGGCAACGGCACGGTTCTCTTGACATTCATAATTTGCATATCGGCATTCTCCATTGCCCTCACCGCTCCCGTGGTAGGCACCATTGCTGATGCCACCGCCGCCAAGAAGAGAATTCTTTTTGGTTCTACTTTTCTTTGTATCTTGTGCACGGCTTCCCTGGGTTTCATCGATCCGGGCGGCGTCTGGTGGGCCTTCACGGCTCTCGCGCTGGCCAACATCTTCTTCGGCACGGGTGAAGATCTGATTGCTTCGTTTCTGCCGGAGCTCACCACGCAGGAGCACATGGGGAGAATCTCGGCCATCGGCTGGGCGGCAGGTTACGTGGGCAGTCTGATTGCGCTTGGATTGTGCGGCACCTACATAAAGTGGGCCAAAGACTCCGGTCAGATGGAGACGCAGTACGTGCCGACGACAATGTTTATATGCGCCGCACTTTTCTTTCTTTTCTCCATGCCCACCCTGATCTGGCTTAAGGAAAGGGCGGTTCCTGATCCGCTTGCCAGAGGAAAGAATTACATCACGGTCGGCTTCCGGCGTCTCGGGCATACGATTCAGCATGCCAGGCATTATCGCGATCTGTTCAATTTCCTTCTTTGCTTATTCGTTTACAGCTGCGGTACAACGACAGTCATTCACCTTGCTTCTGTGTATGCGCAACAAGTGCTGAAATTCACTGCCCAGGACTCCATTCTCATGATTCTTGTGGTCAGTGTGACTGCGGCCATTGGCGCGGGCATCTTTGGTTATGTCCAGGACCGCATCGGCTCTATAAAAACGCTGGCGATAACGCTGACTGTGTGGACGCTTGCCATTCTCATTGCTTGCTTTGCTCAGGAGAAGGCGCATCTCTGGGTTGCTGCCAACTTTGTCGGCATTGCCATGGGCGCTACCGGCTCGGCTGGCCGCGCACTGGTCGGCCAATTCTCGCCTGAAGGGAGATCTGGGGAATTTCTCGGATTGTGGGGCGTGGCGCACAAGCTAGCCACCGCAACTGGTGCCATGACATTCGGCTCGGTCACTTTTCTCACAGGCAATAATTACCGCATGGCACTCTTTTCCTGTGCCGTGTTTTTCGTCATCGGCATGATCCTTCTTTTCCGCGTCGACGAAAAGCGGGGCAGGCTGGCTGCCAAACTCGACGCAGACATACCTGTTTGAGCGCTCTCAAACTGGCTTCTCAGATTGGTCTCACGTGCCGTGCTATTCCGAGACTTTGTCGTACAGGCGGGTAAGCAGGTGAGGAACGGTCATCACCGCGAATTTAACGCCCAATCTTCGGTTGGTCAGCATGATAAGAGGTGATGCCAGGTCTACAAGGTAAGTCGACCAACCCGGTCCCTTGTCATTGTCGAGAACCGCATCTATAACCATGTTGGTGACGAATGCGCCGCCGAGAACGCCTGCCTGCTTCCACATCTGCCCGTGATGACTGGCGCGCAATTGCGCTTGCCTTGCCAGTCCTGTCGAGGCCTCGGTCCGATAGGCGGCGGCAGTGCCCTCAAGTCTCAATGCGTTCGTCTCCAATCCTGCGGCTTTAATCCACGCTTCTTTGCTCAATCCTGCAACATCGGGCACACCGTGGATAGTGGGCGGCCAGTTGCCCATCAGAGAGTGGCGTAAATTGGTGAAGTTCAAATACTTTGTGGCAAGAGCTCGATCGGATGCAGTCAATTTGGACAAATCCCAGCGCGCAGGATTCAGCGCCGCCCCCCCTCTGCCGTTGGCGCCTTCGAAAAGCTCCGCCGGATAATTCTTCATCATCGCCTTCAATTGGCGCTCGGCGGTGGCTATCGGGTTCCTGAGCTGCACGAGCATGTCGTCTCTGGCCAATGTCAAAGCGCTTTGTGTGGCTCTGGTGACGAGAGGTTGACTGGCAAGCGCGCTTTCAAATGCCGCGTTGCGCGCAAGAATATCGTGCCGACCGATGCCGACGTAGGCACC
>DATNRC010000624.1:0-9488 GCA_036703705.1 Candidatus Obscuribacterales bacterium | reverse complement strand
ATCATGCTCACCGGACGAGCAAAGATTGATGAGAAGGAGGAGGGGCTTGACTCGGGTGCCGATGATTATTTGACGAAGCCTTTCTCAATGCGAGAGCTTAACGCCAGAGTGCGTGCGCTTTTGAGAAGGCCGGCCGCTTATTCGGGAAATGAGCTGAAAGCCCGCGATATCGTCCTTGAGCCAGAGTCACACCGAGTTACCAAACAGGGAAGAGAGATCAAGCTCCTCCCCAAAGAATTCGCCTTGCTCGAATTCCTCCTGAGGAACCCCGGGAGAGTATTCAGTCCCGAAGCCCTGTTGGAGCGTGTCTGGGAAAGCACTTCGGACGCCTCACCGGACACGGTGCGAATCCACGTCAACCGTCTGCGGTCCAAGCTGGACACCAAGGGAGAAGATTCGATCATTGGCACCGTGCATGGTGTTGGCTATCGTCTCGATACCTAGCAGGGCACCATTCATGGTGTTTAGCGGCCGGCCTCAGGGAAAGCTCCGACTAAGCGTCTGACAATCCCCTCCGAAACGCAGACCGTTTGGCACTTGGAACGCAGATTACTGAATATGTTCAATTTTTGGGGTGGTTAGCTATATTATATAGTTAAATTATCCGCAAAGGAAAATGACGTTGGCGCGGCGCGGTTTTTGACAATTGTCCGCACAAGCCTGGCTCTTAGGCAGGCTTGTGGCGAAACAGGAAACCAATTTGCACATGCGCCCTGTTGCGGCGGTGCCCGAGCTGCAATCGAGATCGCAGCCAGGCACCGCCGCCGGTGCTACGCGTCACCTGTCCGGATCAGACCAGGAAGACGTTTGCCATCAAGGGAAACGCCGACCAGTTGTTGCCACCGGGATCGGCGCAGGCTCGCTTGACCACATAGACATCGGCGCTCCGTCTCCGCTGTCCCAAGCCGACGGCTGTCTCTTCCACGCAGTAATGCGTATAGACGCCGCAAACCCGGAAACGGCTGACGTCAAAGGCGCGCTGCCTGCATACGGCAAGAATAGCGCGAGAGCCGTTCATGCCGCGTTTTCTGGCGAAACCTACCCTGTCGTAATCTTTGACCAGGTTGGCAAGACTGCGAAATGTCGGACCGTTTATGTGCGGTTTGGTCTCGACGATGACAATCGGCAGTCCGCGGCGCATGGCGCGGCAGATCTCCCGAGATACTTGTTGGAGAACGTCCGAGTCAATCTGTGGGAAAAACGCCGGCTGCATGTCGACCACGACAAGGGTAGCTGTCTCCCACCTTGCCGCAATCGGCCGCAGGGCGCCTCCCACAAGCTCGAACGCTCCCAGCAATTGGTTGAGCATTGATGTTCTCCTTGCTCGCCAGCCGCTCTGGGCTTCGCAGTCACGCGAAGCCCGATAACTAGCGGGAGCTTTCGAGCTGTAGGTTTCTGGTTTGAATGACTCGCATATCCCCCTGCCACCATGCGCCGGTGCCCAGCCGTATCGGGAGGAGGGCGCGCCCGCATGATGACAGGACGGCTTCAAGTTACATCCGCTCCGGCGCGGAGACACCGATGAGCGAAAGGGCGCTCTTCAAAACCGTCTCAACAGCAGCGATCAGTCCCAGCCGCGCCTTTGTCACTGCGAGATCGTCCGTAATGACCGGGGAAGTCTCATAGAACTTCTGCAGGTCACAGGCGAGATCGTAGGCATAGTGCGCGATCAAGGACACAGCCCGCTGCTGAGCGGCCTTCTGCACGATCGCAGGGAAGTCACCAAGCCGCGCGATCAGCGTTTTCTGGTGCACTGCCACACTGGCGTCGCTGCTGAAAAGCGGCAGGAAGGACTCGGGTGAGGAAGCGTAAGCGGCGAGGCAATGCTGCCATTCATCCGCGCTCAGGCAGACCTTATCACCTGCAAGCGCCTTTCTCAGAATGCCCGCGCACCGGGTGTGAGCATACTGGATGTAATAGGCAGGGTTTTCCCGGCTCTGCTTTTTGGCCAGCTCCAGATCAAAGCTAATCGCATTGTCGGGGCTGGACTCAGCAAGGTAATACCGAACCGCGTCCACGCCCACTTCCTCGATCAGCTCGCTCATGAGAACAACGGTGCCGAGCCGCTTCGACATTCTGACGAGCTGCCCATCCCGTTTGAGGTTGACGATCTGCATGAGGATGACCTCGAGCTTTTCCGCATCGCCGCCCAGTCCCTGGATGGCCGCCTTCAGTCCGGGCACTTGCCCGTGGTGGTCGGCGCCCCAGATGTTGATCACCAGGTCGTAGCCCCGCTCGAACTTATCGAGATGGTATGCGATGTCGGCAGCGAGATAGGTCTTCGTGCCGTCCTCCTTCTTGGTGAGGAACCGATCCCGGGTGTCGCCGAGGGACTGAGCCTTGAAGATGGTGGCACCGTCCTCGGTGTACGTAAGACCTGCGTCGCCGAGTTTGGCCAACGCTTCGTTCACTTTGCCGGATGCATGCAGGCTCAACTCTGAAAACCAGTTGTCGAAGCTCACCCGCGCCTCACCAAGAACAGCCTTCTGCTTTTCGATGATGAGCGCCTTCGTCAGCTCGCCTACCGTCTTGGCGCCCTCCGGCTCATCGACGTATTCGCTGCCGTGCTCGGCAACGACCGCTTCGAGATAGCCTTTGAGGGAGGCCTCGGGGTAGCCGTCTTGAGGATATTCCACTTCCTTGCCGTTGAGCTTGAGATAGAGAGCCCATGCGCTCCGCGTGAGCTTTGCCACCTGCTCGCCGGCATCGTTGATGTAGAACTCCTGCGTGACCTCGAATCCGGCGAATTTGAGCAAGCCGGCAAGGCAACTACCGAACACGGCAATCCGCGCATGCCCGACGTGCAGGTCGCCAGTCGGGTTGGCGGAAACGTACTCGACAAGCACCTTCCGTCCGTTGCCCGCTGTGGACCGCCCGAAATCCGCTCCCAGCGCATGCACCTGGGAGAGCAGCTGTGCAAACCAGGAATGCGTCAGCCGGAAGTTGATGTACCCCCGTCCGGCGATTTCGACTTGGACAGCGCCGTCTGCCGCCGCGAGGAGGTGAGTCTTGAGGATTTCCGCCACTTTGGCGGAATCCATCTTTGCCCGGCTTGCCAGCTTAAACGCCACATCGGTAGCGTAGTCCCCGTGCTCGGGCTGCCGGGGCCGGCTGATGATGACGGAAACGCCCTTTACGTCCAGGGTGCCCAACTGCTTGTTGGACACCGCTTGCGCCAGGGCGCTCTCAACAAGCTGCGTCAATTTCTTTTCGATCATGTTGGGCTCCTTTGGCGCACGTTCAACGCCTGTCGAGCGATTTGAGACCGCCCGGCAGCGTCCGACGCCGTTTTTGGCTAAAAAAGAACGGAAAGCGGCTGGAACCGTCAGGTGTTGTCACCCGAGGCTCAAGCCGCTTCCTGGAAAGAAAGACAGGGACGGAACCCCTTTCGAAGTCCCGCCCCTGCTTTCACGTCTGCTACCGCCGGCCCATTTCCGGGTTCGGTAAGAGGGTTACGCTTCGGCGAGCTCCCTCTCGGTCCAGAGGCTTTCGGGCACGGGCTTTCCGGTGCGCACATCCTTGAGAGCGATGTGGTAGACCGGTCCGCCGGACCAGGGGGCTTCCTGGACGTACTCCTCGTACACCTTGCCGCCCGGCATGTAGTACCGGTGCAGAGGCGCGATTGAGCCGCTCCCCAGCTGCCTCTTGATCGTCCCTACGACCTGAACACGCGCCACCGGCACCGAGGCCCACCGCGAGTAGCGCTTCCGCCGCCCGTCGGAGAACACATTGACACCGAATTGACGCACCTTTTCCTTCTTGAGCACGGTCTTGCGAGCCCACGCATTGAGCCCGCGGTACTGATCCATACGCATGATGATTCTCCTTTCGGTTGATTTGACGAAGGTCCCGGACTGCCCCATGCAGCCGGAACAGAGCTTTGCGCCGCCAACCGAGGACTCGGCGCAAAGATTGCTACGATGATTGGTTCGAATCCCGAGCCGCCCGATTCGGCGCGGGGCAACAAACGCTTCAGGGAGTTCGGTTTCGAGCGCCCGATTTCGCTCCGAACACGAACAAGCCTCGAAAGTCGCAATCGATGCGCGTCGAGCACAATGTGTTCGCTGCGCTCGTCTTGGGACCTTATCGTGTCATTTCAGCTTCGTCTCTTTCCTTTGGGAAAATCGGCGTACTTCGCAGACATTCCACGCCGGCACGAATGCCAGCGTCGTTATCTTCCTCTTCTTTCGAGCATCCTGAGAGCCTGGCCTCGCTAGCGCGAGATCAGAATGTTTCGCGCGTTTCCCGCGAACGATGAAACGATCCGCGCGAGCTTCGGCCAGGCTCAAACCTCGGCGCCCTCGCGCGGTGGTATGAGCTATGAATGAAGCTGGGGAGCTCGGTTTCCGGATACGTAAAAAGAAGTGGAGGAAGAAAGACGATTCAACGTAGCAATATGCCGCGCTTTATGCAAGTTAGAGACAAGCTTTTCTGGCAGTGAATTTGAACAGGCTTTTAGCGCTTCTTGCGGCATCGCCTCCTTGCGGCAGCGCTCCTTGCGGCATCGCTGCGGTCAGCGCTCCTTGAGGCATCGCTCTTTCAAGAACCATCATCGAGGCGTCCAATTCTGGGTAGATCTTCCTCCTGACAACATCTGGCCCGGCTGAGCTAGGAGTTCATGTTGCGAAACTTGCGTGCAGCTGCAACACATCTCTTAATGCGAATTTGGTTTCAGAGACATATGAAATCGGATTCTTATGTTTGTAGAACATATTTCGCGGAAAAATCGATGATTGAGCGCTGAAAATACGTTCCACGAACATAACATCATCAGCTTCGCTGGCTTCACAGTGCCTTTCAGCTGCCACGCAGGGATGCTGCCCATGATTGAAGGACTATAGCTATCCGCGAAGCTGCACGTGAGTCAGTTATCTGCAAAACCTCGCATGCATCGCCAACGAGAGTTAGCCGAACTGGCGCGAGAGCGTCGGACAGTATGTTCCGCAAATGGAATGAAAATACCGGGCAGCTGTGGACATGGGAGAACCCGTGGGGTGTGCGTATTTGCATCATTTACAGACTTAGCTGCTGATGGCATTCTCACGTACAACCCTGGTATCTCAGCTTCTACAAACCCAATGTCGGCCGAGGTCGCATGTTTCACGACGGCGCATATGAAACGGCAAAACAGCTGGAGTTTCGCACTCCAGAGGAAAACGGCGAACAAGACGGATCGGGCAACCAGAACACTCCAAACTGGGAAGAGGTCTTTTCCAGCGCCGCCAACCAATTCGACGCCTCCCGATGGCGCCAGCTTTTGCCCAAGATTTACTCCCGGTATGGTGTACAAGCATCACTGATAAACCCGGGCGGCAACCCGCATCTGAGCCTGTTCATTCGAGCAGAAGGTGAGGATAAGCGGCTGTTGATTGTCGATCAGAACATTTCTGAGGAGAGCCTTCACGAACGACTGGACAACGTCCTCAACAAAAAAATCGAAGAGATGAGCAAGAAGTATGCGGTTACCTTCACCTCGGACAACGACGCAATTAGGCTGGACCAGAAAGAAAACCCTATACGATGCAGACGGCCGCGCCTTGATGAGCTTTTTGCCTTTGAATCCGCGCTCGAGGAGTCCTTTCCCAGCCATCTCTCCGACGACGGTACCAAGGGCACGCGCGTCTTTTTCTTGCGCGAACGGCTGTTCGAAAAGGGCGGAGCGATGTTCATCTACAACACCCGCGCCGGACAGCCTGGACTGCTCATTGACTCCATCCTCGGCGAACGCAGATTGCCGCTCACCGAAGAAGACACGAACAATCCCGAAGCTGTAACTCTCGAGTTTGTGCTTTTGCACGAACTGACCCACAACGGACAACGCAAACTGGGCTGGGAGAAAGCGGAGAACACAGACAAATTCTCGCGGGAGCTGGGATGGCTGCCTGTTGAGCGCTCAGTCGATGGCAAGTCCGAAACGACCTGGCTTATGGAAACAAAGGACGGCCGGCTCCTCAGTTTCTCTCGCACTTTAAATCAGTGGATCGTTTGCAATAGGAAAGGCGAGCCAACGGACGATAAGGGGCTCGTTACCACGGAAAACTCCGCGCAACGCCTTACCGGAGCGCAAGCTCGAACGCTCGCCAAAATCACGCCGCCCACTCTTTACTTTTCCAATCCACGCGAGATGGATGCTGAAGTGACGACAACGTTCCGAGTCAGCAAAGGAGATCGGGCTCGGCTGTTGAGAGACTATCCAACGCTTTATCAACGGGCGAAGGCCAACGATCAACTGGAGATAAATCTTGTCTACGGTCTCGATGGCAACGGGCTGCCGAAGCTCATTCGAGATCCGGACGGTCGGCTGGTCGAACGCACGGATAAGAACATGCATAAGATCGATGATTTTGAGCGCAAAGCAAACAAGAAGTAGCTCATTTCGCCGCGGGCAAGAAGCGTATAAAATTCGCCATCAATGCCAATTGGCGCGTTTATGTCAAATTCGACATACCATCGAGCGAAATGTCACGTATATGTGGCCATTTTTGTCATTTTTGACATAGAAAAACAAAAATCTTATGTCACTTTTGACAAATGGCTTCAAATCAAACGTTTGACAAATGGCTTCAAATCAAACGTTTGACAAATGGCTTCAAATCAAACGTTTGGATTTGGGTTTGTAAACCATTGCTTTCGGTACCAATCTCGCAAACCTGCTGTGGCTTCAAATCAAACGTTTGGATTTGGGTTTGTAAACCATTGCTTTCGGTACCAATCTCGCAAACCTGCTGTGGCTTCAAATCAAACGTTTGGATTTGGGTTTGTAAACCATTGCTCTCGGTACCAATCTCGCAAACCTGCTGTGGTGCGACAAGCCGCATTCTCTATGGCTGCTTGCCTGCGGCTGCGTAGCCGCACTCAGGCTCGGGCTTTTCGTTTGCGCAGGAGCAAGAGTCCCGCGGCGGACAAGGCGAGAAACAGCATGCAGGTCACCGCCGGCAGTATCATGCGCTCGAGCTCGACAGATCGTTTTTGATTCTCCGCCTCCTGCAGATGAACAATTTCCTTGCGAGCCTGTTCTTCATCACCCTTTCGTGAATACAATTCGGCGCGACCCTCCTGGACGCGAGACAGCGAACCGCCGGCCAGCTCTTCTGCTTTCGCAAAGTCCTTCAGTGCCTGCTGGCTCAGGCCCAGATGGGTGTAGCAATTGGCTCGCCCGACATAAGCGTCATCGTCATTCGGATTGAGTTCGACCACCTTTGTGTAATCCGCGATCGCTCTTTTGTGCTGCCCGTCATTCTCGAGCGCCACAGCTCTGAGCAAATACGCACCAGGATCTCTGGGATTGAGGCGAACAATCTGATCGAGATCATTCAACGCTTCGCGGTACTTGCCGATGCGCTGGTAAGCATCGGCGCGGTCTTTGAACTTCCGCCAATCGCCGGGATTGAGCGCAATGGCTCTGGAATAATCCTTAATCGCGCTGTCATCGCGGCCTATATTGAGAACCAGCTCGGCCCTGCGTGAATAAGCCCTTTCATCCTTCGGGTCGGCGCGAATGACCATATCGAGATCTTTCAACGCCTCGCCGAACCTATTCAGCGCTATGAGGGAGTTGGCTCTCAAGAAGCAGATGTCGTGGGTGGAAATGATCACTTCATCCTGACGCAACAATTGATCGCGCAAGCGACCGGTCTCACAAACATACTTGAAAGCTACGATCCGCGGCTTGAGGGCAAGAATTTTGGAGAAATCTGCGACCGCCTCTTTGTGCTTTGCGAGCTGCTGATAGCAATCGCCCCGGAAATAGTAAAGCTGGGCGGAATCAGGCGACAACTTGAGAGCGCGCGTGTAGTCGGAGATTGCCAGCCAATTTTCTCGTTTGTTGCCATGCAATACGCCGCGAAAAAACCACAGATCGGGAATGTTGCTGTCGATAGCCAGCCCATTGTCGATCGCTGCCAGCGATTCGTTCAGGCGCCCTTGCTCTCGCAGGTCTTGAGCTGACTTCAGAAATTCAAACGGCAGTGCTCGCTTCTTGTCGCGTGCATGATGATCCAATTGCCCGAGCCTGCGATATGCTTCCGCCCGGTTCCGAAGATCGTTCACATAATCCCAATCAAAGGGATTTATTCTATACAGCTCAATCGCCTTGCTGAGGCTGTCAATCCCCTCTTGCATGCGCCCTTGTTTCAGAAAACAGTAGCCCTGCAAACTGTATGCTCGGGAAAGGTTTGGGTTGAGCTCAATGGCGCGTGAACTGACGCGAAGGCAATCGCCGAGTTGATCGAGATTCATGTACGCCCGTCCGAGAATGATGAAAGCCTCGGCATCACTCGGATTGTCTTTAAGCCAGGCCCTAAGCCGCGCAATGCCCTCCTTATGCCTGTCAGATTCGACATCGACGAGCGCTTTCTCGAAAGTGTTCAATTCCCTGGCCCATAAGTGGGCTGGGAATGCTAGCTGCACGAACCAAGCAAAGAGCAAGCTGATTGCGATGCCGACTGATTGCGAACGCATTCCGGTTATGTTGTCTATCCGTTGGCATCTCGATGGTCGCGCTAACTTACTTTCTCGCTTGAGCAATCTGTCATTCACCTCAAACAACGTGCCCTGATTGCTGCCACAAAAGCTTATCCATCGAGAGGGACATGTGCAAACGGCATGAGATTATCGTAGCAAGCAGAGTGTCTCGAGCGTGATTTGGCCAGCGCGACAACCAGTGCGACAACTAATCGCGATAATCTTGCTCGCACATACGTGTTTACCCCACTGAAGACGAGAAAACATGTAGTATCAGCCAATCTCTATTAGCTACAACTAATTATCTTTCGCACCTTCGTTTATCTGCAAGGAAAGCCGCGTCACAAACAGCCGACCCCGTAACACTCCGCATTCATAACGGCTCTCTTGCGAGAGCACCGGGCGAGGCAGGTTGATTTCCTTGGGCTCTGAACATGTGCGGGAGAAATCAAGAATCGGAGGAAGCCATGTCTACTCCTGCTTCTCGGTTGAAGGCTTATCTTGCCAGTCCAATGGGCTTTTCGGAAGTCACCGATCACTTCATGCGCACCGTCTACGTTCCGCGCCTGAAAGCGGCTGGTGTCAATCCAATCAATCCATGGGATCTCACCACGAAGGAGGAAGTCGATGCAGTATTGGGCATGCCCATCAGCCCGGAGAGACTGAAGGCGATCCGTGAGCTGCACCGCACCATCGGCATGCGCAATAAGACGGCGATCGTCATGTGTCCGGTAGTCATCGCGCAGCTCGATGGGCAGGAGATGGATTCGGGAACTGTCGGCGAAGTAGGCTGGGCAGCCGGACGCGGCAAGGTCGTCTACGGCTGGCGCAGCGACTTCCGGAAGAACGGCGAAGAGGGAGCGCTCTGCAATCTGCAGGTGCAGTTTTTCATCGAGGAGAGCGGCGGGCGCATCTTCAACACTCTCGATGAGCTGTGCGACGAGCTGAAGCGTTTCCAGCGCATGTTCGGCGCCTAGCGAAGAAGTGAGGCTAGCCGACATAACAAGCGTCTAGCACGGCGCCTA
>DATNRC010000623.1:0-3244 GCA_036703705.1 Candidatus Obscuribacterales bacterium | reverse complement strand
CCAAACGGCACCAGGTATCGTTTGTGATAAACTGTCGGCAACATTTTGCCCCGGCTGGAGATGCCGTAAGCAGCGTTGTAGTGGCGACCCGATGCGTCGGCATCCATGGAGCCGACAATCATGTCGAAACCGCGTCGTTGCGCCAGTTGCGCCATATTGCGCGCGACAAGACTCTCCCGGGACAAATAAACGGGAAGCGAGCTTTCCGTCCAGACGCAGATTTCGCCTGTAGCTTTGCCAACGAGCGATAATTGACGGGCAAGCAGATCGGCAAGCGAATAACGGCGCTTGTCCTTTTCCATGTCGATATTCACATTGCCCTGAATGACGCTCAGTGGTATGTCGCTGGGGGCGTTAAGATTCGAGGATTGATAAAAGCCGAAAGCGAGCATGCCGGTAAGAATCAAACCCATAGCCAGGCATTGATGAATGGCTATGGTGCGACTGGGCGCTGCCAGCGCTGCTACGCTCTTCTGCCCATAGAAAGAGGCGATCAATGATGCGATGACAGCGTTGGTCATGACGATGATCGCCCCTATGACAATACCGCCGATGATGCTGGCTATCTGGATCAGCGAAATCTGCTTGTACTGGGTGTACTCGAGCATGCTGAACGGCACACCGAGGAAGTAGTGCGCATTGCCCAGCTTGTTGACGATAAGCACCCACAACAGGGGCAGTGTCACAAGCGCCGGCCAGGTCCATTTTGATTTTTCTCTTTCCGGCAAAAACGTGCCCGTCATCGGTAATGCCTTGGCGATTGCTGCAAAGATGCCGATAATCAGTCCTTGCTGCACAGAAATGATGAGCCAGGCGGCACCGGCGAGCAACCAGCCTTGCCAGGCGTTGAAACCGAGCCAGTCGAGGGGAGAAAGACCCAGGTACCAGTTTTGATAGACCAGGTTGTAACAGGTGCCAAAGAGCAATCCTCTCAAGAAAGCCTGTCGCGGCCGATTGCTTGAGACGGCAAGAAGGAGCAGCGGCGTCAAGCCGATCCACGCAAGCCACCACACCTCGATGCCCGGAGCGGACAGCCCAAGCACAGCACCGGAAATAGCCGATGTCAACAATACCAGACCGCCTTTTCCGCGCTTGCTCAGCGCAGGCGTTCTGACTTCCGTTTTTTTCTTGCGTTTTTGCGTAGTTGCTGTCATCCGGTCCGTTTCGGGTGCTATCACGGGCAGTGTCCAAGAGCGATATTATATCGACCCCTGCATATATCCAAAGCCGCGACTCGAAAGCTTGACGGCCGCGGCTTCTTACACTCCCTTACGAGATGAGAATCTCTAAACCAAAGGCGCCCACAATCGAAGCGATTATGTCGTTTTGCCTCCGCTTTTCGCCAGTTCGGTTTTCACGCGCTCCTCAATCTCTTTGAGAATGGCGGGATTGCCTTCCAGAAACTGACGGGCTTGATCCCTTCCCTGTCCGATTCTTTCATCCTTGTAGCTGAACCAGGTGCCGGATTTCTTGACGATATCCAGCTCGGCGGCAGTGTCGAGAATGCAGCCGGCGGAGTTGATTCCCTTGCCGTAAATGATGTCGAATTCCGCCGTTCGGAACGGCGGCGCAACCTTATTTTTCACGATTTTCACTTTCACCCGGTTGCCGTATTCAACACCATCCTTTTTCAAAGTTTCGATTCTGCGAATGTCCAGGCGCACTGATGCATAGAACTTAAGAGCGTTGCCGCCGGGCGTTGTTTCCGGATTTCCGTACATGACGCCAATCTTTTGCCGAAGCTGGTTGATGAAGATAACAATCGTTCGCGTTTTGCTTACGACTGCCGTCAACTTTCTGAGCGCCTGGCTCATCAAGCGCGCTTGCAGTCCGGGCAGGCTGTCGCCCATTTCTCCTTCAATTTCCGCCTTCGGAACAAGTGCTGCCACCGAGTCGATGATGACCAGATCGACGGCGCCCGAACGCACCAGCTGCTCTGTGATCTCCAGAGCCTGTTCGCCGGTGTCGGGCTGAGAAATCAGGAGCTCGTCGACATTGACGCCCAGAGATTTCGCGTACTCCGGATCCATAGCATGCTCGGCATCGACTATTGCCGCAATGCCGCCCATCTTCTGCACTTCTGCGGCCACGTGTTGGGCAAGAGTGGTCTTTCCAGATGATTCCGGTCCGTAAATCTCAATGATTCTTCCTCTGGGCAGCCCGCCGACACCAAGCGCTACGTCGAGCGAGAGAGCACCGGTAGGCACGGCCTCAATTGCACTCTGGCGCGAGTCGCCCAGTCGCATGATCGATCCCTCGCCATACTGCTTTTTGATTGCATCGAGGGCAAGGCCCAGCGCTTTCAATCTCTCCGGTGCAGCCGGCGTTTTTTCTCTGCCTTGACCGGATTGTGCCTCGTTATTCTTTTGTCCTTTGTCCATGCCTTTTTCCGCGTGCTTATCTGAGGTGGCTTTTTCCGTATTGGATTTTTCTTTTGTCACTACAGCCATTACTCATCTCCTATTAAAAGGTAAGTTCCAACCCAAGTTCTCAACAGATATAAATTGCGGATCCGACGTTGGGGACGCGTTACGGCATTGCAAAGCACTGATTCCGTGCGCATTACGCTTGTTCCACACCACGCAAATTATAGCTGTTTGCAGCCAACCGGCGAATTAAAACTGGCTTCCTGACTCATTGTTGAGTCGTTTGTATATGCGTTGATAGCAATTTGTGTGTCGTCGGGAGCCCTCCTTTCATTCGATCTGCCTGAAGCCAGATCGAATCTCGTATTTGCCCAATATGGCCGCTCCTCGATATGGAAAATATCCTTGCCGCAAAATGTTCCAGGTTATAAAGCTGGGCGAAGGGGTATAAAAAAGGTTGGCTACCTAACAAAATTAATCGAGGGTGGTCACTATTAGATACGTTTTTGCCGACCGAAAAGTTCAATTTTTCGGATGAAATTTTTCCGTCGCATAAGACTTTCTTTCCTGGTGCGGCACCAAAGGACATAAGGCTGGAGGCAGGTTGGCTATGAAACAGGCTGGGAAGCTCTTCACCCTGCGGAATAGCGATCTGTTTGAGTCATTCAGCGCAGTGGAGCTCGGTCGCCTTCTGGGAATCCTCGAGGAGCAAGAGCTCCCCAAGCATCACGTGATTTTCTCCCCCGGTGCTCCCTGTGAGGACATCTACTTTATCGAGAAGGGCAGAGTGCGGATGACCAAGCTCTCGCCGGATGGCAAGATGATTATTCTGGCTCTTCTCGGTCCCGGCGACCTTATCGGCGAGGCAGCCTGGGAGA